>JAYTMQ010000035.1:0-7160 GCA_043728355.1 Bacteroidota bacterium | reverse complement strand
GAATAATCTTTTACAGATAAATAGAGTAAATTTTTTAAACCATTTATTTTAGCAGAAACATCATAATTAAATCCAACATATTTGTTATAAATAGCTAATGATTTTGCAAAATCTAAAAAAGCTTTTTCATAATAAGGTGCTCCTTTTTTGTCATTCTTCAATAATCTGTTGTAAGCAGAATCAAAATTCAACATTGTTATAGCAGTAATTATTTTTGCTTTTTTTACGTTATCAAATGGAAACTTTTTATTTAAAAAAATAGATACAGAATCTTTATATTTAATTTTATCCTCAAAAGGAATATGCGTGTTGCGAATTGTAAAAGTGTGTGCATTATAGAGTTTATGCACCTCTATCAAACGAGCATCTTTTTCATTTTTATGATAAATTTTTAAAGCGGTTTCGGTATAATAATTTGCCTTATCTATTTCCATTCTAATATTATAATATCTTCCAAGGCAAGAAAAATATAATGCTTTGTAAATTTCTGTTTTAGGAAATGCTTTTAAAATATTGTAATAATATAGTTTACAATGTTTTAAATATTCATCAAAGAAAAATAAATTGTCAAAGTTATTCGCAACTAACAAATGAGTTGTTGCAATAAGTTTATAATCTTTGTTTTTTGAGGTGTTTAATAATTTTAAATTTTCAAAAAGTAAAACATTCGATTTATAATAGGCTCCTAAATCGGTGTAACAATCGGCTAATCCGTTTGTGGCTAAAACAGTTGTAACTACTTTATTTTCAGTCGTTGCTTTTTTCCTTATTTGCTGAAATTTAGATATAGCAACCTTATAATTGGAATGATTTATATAGTATTGAGCATCATTTAAAGATTGTCCATTACTTATTGAGGACATTACAATAAAAATAAAAAAAAGAAAATTAAACCTCATCAATATAATACATTTTGACAAAAATAGTTAATTAAGATTTTATTCCTAATTTTTTAGTCCATCAAAAATAATTTATGAGTGATTAAAAGACCTTGCAATTGTTGATTAAAATTTAACATTTATAGAATCCGCAAATTTGTTAACCTGATTAATTTCCAAATTTTTCGGGTATTTCTTTTCAATTATTTTCAATCTATCTTTGTATAAGAAATTAAAAAACACTCTTAATGATTTTCTATTAAGAGTTATATATCAATTATTTACAAATAAATTTTAAAAAATTTGCTATTCAGCGAGGTGCAATTTCTATGCTTAAAAATCACTAATTAACAACAAATAAAAATTCTATGAAACAGAAAACGACAAGCAAAATGAAATCTTTTCTTTTAACTCAAATGAGCGATGATGAATTAGGAACACTTATAAATAATATAAGAAAATTTGATATTAACCCTGCTATGACAACATTCGGTGTTAGTCTAATTTGTATTATTAAAGAGTGCATGAACAAAAGAAGACTTGAAACGAAAAATGAAAAAATAATAGGAATTCAAGATTTGGTAATTAAAAAGATTTGTTCTGTAAATGATATAAGTTTTTAATTACTGTAAATCTTAAAAATTTAAAAAATCAAAATTAGGTTATACTCAAACGCTAATACAATTCTAATAAAAATCTAAACACTTTTATTGACTTTGCAATGTATCAAAATTAACTACTCTAAATTTGATACAATTAAAAAACATTCCTTATCTTTGTTTCAACATAAATAAAGAAAAATGAAAACTGCAAAATATATTAGAGTTTCTACAACTGAACAAAATATTGATAGACAAACAACAACTACTCATAAACAATATATTGATAAATGTAGTGGTTCTATCCCGTTTAATGAAAGACCAAACGCAATCAAACTATTAAACGATATAGCAAATAAAAAGATTGATACATTAGTAGTTCATTCAATAGATAGATTAGGTAGAAATGCTTTTGACATTCAAACAACACTAAACACATTAAGTAACCTCAACATTAATGTGTATGTTGAAAATATTGGTTTGTATTCTATGATTGAAAACAAATCAAATTCTATATTCAAAATGATTACTGATGTATTAAGTAATGTTGCTGAAATGGAACGAACTTCTTTATTAGAAAGACAGAGAGAAGGAATATTAATTGCGAAAGCAAAAGGAACATATAAAGGCAGACAATTAGACACTATTGAAACAACTCAACAATTTTTATCGAAATATAATCAATCACATTTAGAACTAATCAAAGATGAAAACTATTCGATTAGAAAACTTGCATCGATTACCAATTTATCAAACAACACAATTGTTAAGATTAGAAAAACACAACAATCTTTGTAATTTAAAATTGATTTAGCACAAAAAAATACCATTACAAATTGTAATGGTATTTTTTTATTTTTAAGTATTCCCACTTTAAGACAAATTATTCCCACTTTGAAAATTACAAAACAATAAAACATTAACAATCAATTGATTAAACCAATAATTATTACTTTTTTATCGTCTGACATTTGGAAATGAGATTTTAGATATTAGAAATGAGATTTATGAAATGTAATTTGTGATTTATACTTTAAATAATTTAATATTATCTAAAGTCTTCCTTTCAATGAATTAAAAACCCAAGCAATTGCAAAAAAACCAATTCCTACGGTTACAAATCCCCAACCAGCTACATCTGCATATCGGTATGCACCAAGTCCAATGAGTATAATTCCCATTATTACCATTAATAAGGTTGCCCAACCTAGAACTGTATTTTTATTAGTTGCCATAGTTTTATTATTTTAAAAATGTAAATATCGTTATTTTTAGAATGATTTTTGAACGATTTAATTAAAAATTGCAAATAACATTTCTTTATACAAATCATATAAAGGCAATCCGTTGGCACCAACACCTTTACTTTTAACATCGGTTTCTCTAAGTGAATTTATAATTTGACTTACTTTTTTCATTGGATAATTTTTCAGAGCCACATCATAATCTTTTAAAAAAAATGGATTTACGCCAAGAACTTTGGCAACATTAGAAGGATTTCTATCTTTCAAACCATGGTATTTCAAAACTTGAACATAAAAGGCAAATATCAATCCAACGACCATTACAATATTATTTTCTTTTGGGTTTTCGGCAAAGTATTGTACAATTTGATATGATTTTAATTGGTTGCGTTCACCAAGTGCTTTTCGAAGTTCAAAAACATTAAAATCTTTGCTAAAACCTATATTCTCTTCGATATGTTTGGCAGTAAAAGTGCTACCTTTTGGCAGAATTATTTGCAGTTTTTCTAGTTCATTGTTGATTTTGCTTAAATCGGTTCCTAAAAATTCGACCAACATTGCATTGGCTTTTGGCTCTATCTCGTAACCTTTTGGTTTTAAAACTCTTGTTATCCATTGACCAACTTGGTTTTCGTACAATTTTTTAGATTCATAAACCAAACCCGTTTTTACAATATTTTTTAATGCTTTTTTTCGTTTGTCTAAGGTCTTATATTTGTAGCAAAAAACTAAAACTGTAGTTGGCATTGGATTTTCGGCATATTTTTCGATTTGCTCGATAGTTCTTGATAAATCTTGTGCTTCTTTTACAATAATCACTTGTCTTTCTGCCATCATCGGATAACGTTTTGAAGCCGAAACTATGTCTTCAATCGTTACATCTCGACCATACAAAACCGTTTGATTAAAGCCTTTTTCGTCTTCCGAAAGCACATTTTGTTCAATATAATCAGATAACTTGTCAATATAATAAGGTTCTTCGCCCATCAAAAAATAAATCGGTTTGATGTTGCCAGCTTTTATATCGTTAACAATTTTAACTATTTCGTCCATTTAAAATTTTAGATTTTTGATATTAGATATTAGAATTAAAATGGAAACTTTAAACTATTTTTGTGAAATGATACAACTCAATTTTCCAGAATATCAATTTCGATTCAAAAATAGTGAAAATAAAATTGCTATTTTCGATGAAATCAGGAAAAAATTTATAATTCTTACACCCGAAGAATGGGTGCGTCAAAATGTTGTTCAGTATTTGTTAATCGAAAAAAAATACCCAAAATCTTTAATTAATGTCGAAAAAACATTGAAAATTAACGGATTAACAAAAAGATATGATGTTGTAGTTTTTAATAATAATGGTTCAATAAATGTTTTAATTGAATGTAAATCGACCGATATAAAAATTTCGCAAACTGTTTTTGACCAAATTGCTCGATATAATATGACATTAAAAGCCAGTTTTTTGATGGTTACCAATGGACTAAATCATTATATTTGTAAAATAGATTTTGAGAACGAAAAATATTCGTTTCTTGAAAGTTTGCCTAATTATTAATTCAATTTATGAAATTATACCTATATATATTAACTTTATTAATTCTATTTTCTTGCAAAGAAAAGAATGTATCAGAAGAAAATTTGCCTTTAATTGATGTTCCCTCAATTAAAGAAATATCAAAAATTGATTTAAGTAAAACCGATTTAATTTTAGATGAATTAAATGCAGATAAATCATTATTGCTTGAAAAATTAAAATCTGAAAATACTGAAGATTTTAATAATTTATTTGAAAATTTTAAAACCAAAAGAGAAATTAAAATAACCAAATTAAATGAGCTTGAAGAAAATTTACTAGCAAATTATATAAATTTTTATGACAATAACTCCCAAAAATATATTCTTCCAGATTCGCTAAAAGTTATAAATAGCACTTTTGAAAAAGCAAATTTAGAATTTTGGGGCGTTGGCGAAGGTTATACCGAATTAAGAACCGAACCTAATTTTTATTACAATGTTTTTAAAAAATATGTTACTAAAGATTATTCTGACTTTTTATTGCTTGAAGCTAAAGACAATTCAGTTTTATATTCAGCAGATGCAGGAATAGGTATTACTTTCGAAGAAATTTCAGAAAGGGTTTTGTATTGGGAAAACTATTTAAACAAATATCCTAAAAGTAAATTATTTGAAAAAGCAAGAGAAGATTATATAAATTATTGTACCAATTATTTATTTGGAATGGACAATACACCAACTTTTGAATACAGTACCAATGAAATATATCCAGAAAATCAATTAGAGTTTGACAGATTTATTTCAAAAAATCCTAAATCTAAATTGACAGCATTAGTAAATTTATTATTGATAAATATTAAAAAAATGAATGCCGATGAATTAAGGAAAACACTAAATGATGAATGTTTAAAATTATATATTCCTAAATAATTGCAAAATAAATCATTAAAAATCGCAGTAGTAATTCTAAATTGGAATGGTCAAAAATTGCTAGAACAATTTTTGCCTTCAGTCATTCAATATTCTCAAGAGGCTGCTATTTATGTTGCAGATAATGCTTCGACCGATGATTCGATTTCATTTCTAAAAACAAATTATCCAAATATAGAAATTATACAAAACATTAAAAATTTTGGATTTGCAAAAGGTTATAACGAAGCTTTAAAAGATATTAAAACCGATATTTTTGCACTTGTCAATTCTGATATTGAAGTAACCGAAAATTGGCTCCAACCGATTATTGACACTTTCGTGAATGAATCGAATACAGTAATAATTCAACCAAAAATATTAGATTTTAAGAATAAACAATATTTTGAATATGCTGGAGCAGCAGGAGGATTTATTGATAAATTTGGTTATCCTTATTGTCGTGGTCGCATTTTTGAAACTTTAGAAAAAGACGAGAATCAATATAATGATGATTGTGAAATATTTTGGGCTTCTGGCGCTTGCTTTTTTATAAGAAGTAATGTTTTTAATGATTTAAAAGGTTTTGACGAAGATTTTTTTGCACATCAAGAGGAAATTGATTTATGTTGGCGCGCAAAAAATAAAAGTCATGTTGTCAAATACAATTCAAAATCAGTTGTTTATCACGTTGGTGGTGCAACATTACAAGCAGGAAATCCTCGAAAAACATTCTTGAATTTTAGAAATTCATTATTAATGTTGACTAAAAATTTACCAAAATCAAGCTTAATTCCAATTTTGTTTATTCGAATGATTTTAGACGGAATTGCTGGAATTAAATTTTTGTTGAACGGAAAGTTGAAACATTTTATTGCAATTTTGAAAGCGCATTTCTCTTTTTATTGCTTATTTTTGCATAACTATAATAAAAGAGAAAAAAATCAAACATCTGAATACTATAAACTAAAAAGTATCGTTTTTACATATTACATAAAGAGTGGCAAGGTTTTTGGTCAACTAAAAAATTAACAAACAAACAAACTACTAAAATGAAAAAATTAATTATTTGTCTATCGGCTTTAACTTTGATGACATCTTGTGTTTCAAAGAAAAAATTCCTTGAGGCAGAAGCTAAGAACAAAGAAATTCAAGATTTATTGAATTCTGCAACTGTAAAATTAAATTCTTGTTTAGAGGAAAAATCAGGAATGAGCGCTAGTTTAGCAGCTTTGAGAGATCAAAATGAAAACCTAAAATCGACTAATCAAAGTTTGATTTTGACTTCAAAAGACATGACCGTTTTATCAACAAAAGGTGCACAAAACATCGAAAAAGCATTGGAAACTATCAAAGAAAAGGATTTGAAAATTTCGAGAATGCAAGATGCATTGACCAAAAAAGATTCTGTAACATTAGCATTGGTTACCAGCATAAAAAGTTCTGTTGGGATTTCTGATCCAGATATTGAGGTTAATGTAGAAAAAGGTGTAGTTTTTATATCTATTGCTGATAAATTAATGTTCAAATCAGGTAGTTACATCGTTTCAGATCGTGCAAAAGAAGTTTTAGCTAAAGTTGCTAAAATCGTTAACGACAAACCAACTTTTGAATGTATGGTCGAAGGTCATACTGACAATGTTCCATTTACTGGTAATGCAATTTTAATTGACAACTGGGATTTATCTGTAAAGCGATCAACAGCAATTGTTAGGGTTTTGACCAAAGAATTAAAAGTTAATCCAGCACAATTAATATCAGCTGGACGTGGAGAATTTATTCCATTAAATGATAATTCGACAGCTGATTTAAGATCTGCAAACCGCAGAACTAGAATTGTAATTCTTCCTAAAATCGACGAATTCTATGAAATGATTGAAAAAGAAATGAAAAAACCAGTTAAGTAAGTTTCAGATTTCAGGTTTCAGGTTTCAGGTTTCAGGTTTCAGGTTTCAGGTTTCAGGTTTCAGGTTTCAGGTTTCAGGTTTCAGGTTTCAGGTTTCAGGTTT
>JAYTMQ010000034.1:0-4849 GCA_043728355.1 Bacteroidota bacterium | reverse complement strand
TCTGCAAAAAGTAATTTCCCAAAAGTTTTGTTGATTTATATGCCAATATTTGCCTTTTTTCTTTGGCTTTTTCATGGCAAAAAACGCTGGTATTACTTTGATCATGGTATTTTTACATTGCATTATTTTTCGTTTTTATTACTTATTTTTTTATTAGTTTCTACCGCAACTAACTTATTAGAACTTTTAATTAAAAATACATTGACCGAGTTTTTAATAAATAGCATAGAGATCATTAGTTTTCTATGGATGTTCTATTACTTTTTTCCAGCTCATCATAGGTTTTATGGTGAAACTAGATGGATCTCTTTTACAAAAAGCATTTTTTTGTTTTGGATTAACATGTTTTTTTATAACAATACTATTAATTCTTTTTTTCCTATAAACAGTAATCAATATTCATTAAAAAAATGAAAAAAATAATATATGCCTCTCTCCTAATCATCATTTCAAGTTGTGGTGTGAATAAAAATTTGCCAACCAAAAAGTCAGATGTAGCCGAAAAATATATGAATACCATTACATCAGACGAGCTAAAAACACATTTAACAATTATTGCTTCCGACGAAATGGAAGGTCGAGATTCTGGATCAAAAGGTCAGAAAAAAGCAGGTTTATATTTAGTAAATCAATACAAAGCCAGCGATGTTGCTTTTCCAACTGGAGCAAAAAACTATTTTCAAACTGTACCAAAAAATTATTTGAAGTCTAAATACGATCACAAATTTGGAGATTCAGAAAATGTTTGGGCATTTGTAGAAGGATCTGAAAAACCCAATGAAATAATAGTAATTTCTGCACATTATGACCATATTGGAATCGAAGACGGAAAGGTTTTTAATGGTGCAGATGACGATGGTTCTGGAACTGTGGCACTTTTAGAAATTGCTCAGGCTTTTCAACTTGCTAAAAAAGATGGAAATGGTCCAAAACGTTCCATATTATTTTTACATGTTACTGGTGAAGAACATGGTTTACATGGTTCTCGATTTTATACAGAAAACCCACTTTTTCCTCTCAAAAACACAATAACCAATATCAATATTGACATGATTGGTCGTAGAGATGATTTTCATAAAGACTCCAATAATTATGTTTATGTTATTGGATCAGATTTTTTATCGACCGACTTATATAATATTACAGAAAACGCTAACAAAAACTATGTAAATCTAAATTTAGACTACAAATACAACTCCAAAACAGATAAAGAAAGATTTTATTATCGTTCAGATCATTACAATTTTGCAAAGAATAACATTCCTTCTGTTTTTCTTTTCAACGGAATTCACGAAGATTATCACAAGGCAACCGACGAAGTTTCTAAGATCGAATTTGATGCTTTAACCAAACGAACTCAACTAGCTTTTGCAATGGCTTGGGATTTGGCAAATCGTGAAAATCGACCAATTGTAGACAAAAAAGGTAATTAATATTTGGGCGTGACCCGAAAAAAAATCGGGTCAGGCTATTCACTCCCAATTTTTTTCTTGACTGAAAAAGTCAAGAAAAAAGATTTCCGTTTCTATCCTTCACGCAATTCATGAAATAAAATTCCTAAATAAATTATTGAGGATTTTTTTTGTAACATTTTCAATAATTTTGTATCCAAATTGAAACATTTGAATAATTATTAAATGGAATTTAGCGAAATCTATACAACTTATTGGCAAAAAATATACCGGGTTTGTCGCGGATATGTCAACGATGACGATTGGGCAAAAGACATTGCACAAGATACTTTTGTCAATGTTTTCAATAGTTTAGATAGCTTTAAAGGCAATTCTAAAATCAGTACTTGGATTTTCAGAATTGCCGTAAACAATTGCTTGCGACAAATCGAAAATCAAAATCGAATGCCAAAATCTGCAATTATTGACAATCTAATTCAACCCGAAGAAATCAAAATTGATAATAAAATCGTGTTTTTATACCAAGTAATCAACGAATTGAAAGAAATTGATAGAATCATAATTTCGCTTGAACTTGAAGAATTGAAGCAAGCCGAAATTGCTGAAATTGTTGGAATTTCTGAAGCCAATGTTAGAGTAAAAATTCACAGAATCAAAGAAAAATTAACCGAAAAATTTAAAAATTATGAACGAGATTAATTTTAAAGAAATTTGGCAAAATCAAAAAATTGATTTTAATGCAAAAGAAATAATTCAAAAAGCCAAAACAGAAAACAAAAAAAATCAAAACAAAATTATCCTACAAAGTTTTATTTTATTTACATCTGCAATTTACATTATTTTCGTAATATATTATTTTCAACCTAAAATGTTGACTACCAAAATTGGTGCAATTTTAACAATTTTAGCAATAACCATTCAATTAATTGCCAATAAAAATTTATTTGCAAAAACAAATAATTTCGAAAATTCAAATTCAGAATTCTTAAACAATCTTATTATTTTCAGGAAAAATCAAGAAATTATGCAGACTAAAATATTATCAATTTATTACGTTATGCTAACAATCGGAATTTTAATTTATATGATTGAATATGCTTTGAAAATGAAACTTTTATGGGCGATTTCAATCTATGGTTTAACAATTTTATGGTTTGCAATTTGTTGGTTTTATTTCAGACCAATTCAAATTAATAAACAAAATAAAAAACTAAATTTAATTATCGGAAATCTTCAAAACTTAAAAAATCAAATTCTAGAATAATTTTTTGTAACATTTTCGAATTGTTTGTATCAAAAAGTAAATATTCTAAAATTTATAGAAAATGAAAAAAATAATTTTATTATTTGTATTGATTTCAACATTTCATGTTGTAAAGGCTCAAGATTTATATTTAGCAACTTTTGGAAACCCAAAAGATATTCCAATTTTATTTCTGCACGGTGGACCTGGTTACAATGGTGCAAGTTTCGAAGTTTCGACAGCAAAACAACTTTCTGAAAACGGTTTTTATGTAATTATTTATGACCGTCGTGGCGAAGGAAGATCTGTCGATTTGAATGCAAAATTCAATTTTCAAGAAACTTTCGAAGACATTAATTTGATTCTTAAAAAATATAATGTGAAGAAAATCAATTTAATTGGACATTCATTCGGGGGAATTATTGCTACATTATATACAGAAAAAAACCCCGAAAAAGTCAATGCGATTGTTTTGGCAAGTGCACCTGTTTCACTTCAAGAAACTTTCAAAACAATATTAACATCTTGCAGAAAGATTTATACCGAAAAACAAGACAAAACCAATCTAAATTATATTAATATGATTGAAAAAATGGATACAACTTCGGCGCAATATTTCGCTTATAGTTTTGGTCATGCAATGCAAAACGGATTTTATTCGCCTAAAAATCTATCTAACGAAGCCAAAATTATTTATGAAAATTCCAAAAAAGTTGATGCTTTTAAAAATGCTATGATAATGACAAATGAAGCACCAACAGGTTTCTTGAAAAAAGAAAATTATACTTCAATAAATTTATCTGAAAACTTGAAAAAATTAATTGAAAATAAAACGAAAATTTTTGGAATTTATGGAAAAGAAGATGGTTTGTATTCTGAAAAACAAGTTACTGATTTAGCTAATATAATAGAAAGTCATAACTTAAAATATTTAGACAATTGCTCTCATAATATTTTTATCGACCAACAAAAAACTTTTATTGAAAGCTTAAAGAATTGGCTAAAATAATAAATAAATCTGTCTTGTTATTTTTTAACGTTACGAGTTTTTTTGTTGAATTTTTTAGATTTCTTTGGTACAAAAACATTTTTTTATTTTTCGATTTGAGAATTGTATCCAAATCTAAACTTGAATTCATTCAATAAATTATCAGAAAAAAACAATGAAGAATAAGATTCGTGAGATTGCAAATTATTTTTCTCGAAATCTAAAAGTTTTTCCGAGTAAGTTTTTAATTGCTCGGGTTTCAATAAATTTCTAAAATCATCTTCTTGGCGAATTAACGTTTTTATAAACAATGCTGTGTCTCGTTCATCTTCAGAAACAACCATCTTTTTGTAAATCGGTAATAGCTCTTGGTATTGTTTTATGAATAATTCTTTAAAAACAGGGTTTTGTTCTACAGTATATTTGACAATATTAAAGGTTACTTTGCCTTTAGTTTGCCAGAAAATGGTTTCGCCCAAAGTATCTTTGTGAACACAATTTTGCATCATAGCCACTTTCAATTTTATAGATTTATCTATTTGGGCAATACCTAAAAACGGAATTAAACATAAAATCAAAAGTATTTTTTTCATATTTAGATTCAATAAAAAACAATATTAGAGTTTATGAACAATTAAAAAATTTAGTTTTATATGCTTTTATGAAAGTTAATTCCTTACTATTCAATTCTTTTTTATTAGCAAAAATAAAAAAAGCTCTGAATTTCTCCAGAGCTTTTAGCGTTTTTAGGGTGGATGACCGGGTTCGAACCGGCGACTTCCGGCACCACAAACCAGCGCTCTAACCAGCTGAGCTACAACCACCATTTTTAACGACTGCAAATGTAAGTCGATTTTTTTATTTTTCAAAGAAAAAAAGAAAAATTTTTAAATTAAATCTCCTAAACTATTGACTGCCAAATGCCGTTCGACAGTAAATCCTTCGGCAAAATCTGTGCCGATAATACGTCCAAAATCTTGCAATCTATAATTAAGGCTTTCCAAGAAATTTTTAGAAGCTATTAAAGTTTCTGGCTCTGTAGAATTGGGATTATAAAATTGTGAACTGTATGCCAAAATTGCATCGGTTCTTATCTGTTGAAAACCAGTAACATCTACTACAAAATCCGGCTGAATATTTTTCCATTGAATGTAATGATAAACCAATTTTGGTCTCCAGCATTCTTGCTTTTCACTATCAATTTCG
>JAYTMQ010000033.1:0-6617 GCA_043728355.1 Bacteroidota bacterium | reverse complement strand
GCTGAGCGTTGTCTAATTTTTGCTAAAATTGCCATTTTTATTATTGTTAAATTTTATTCAGTTTGCGAAAATACAATTATCTATCAAATAATTATAATTGTTGGGTTTCTTTTTTAATTATTTTTTAATTTTAGTTAAAAAAAATCTTGGTTTTGTTTATTATTTGTTTTGATCTTCGAATTTTTTCGCAAATTTTCTTTTGAACATGAACATTAATATTGCAATAAAGGCCAAAAGCAAATTTATCCAATAAGTCTGATTTAATCGAAATTTTGAAAAAGCATCAACTATAAAAAGTATTGCGACTATTAAATAAAGATATTGAGCGTATTTAATGTAATATTTCATTTTAATTAATTTGAAATCGCAAATTATTTTGCGCTTTGAACTTCACCTGATAATTTCTGTGTGTTCATTATTTTGAAATCTTTGCTAAAATCAACTCCTTCACCGTTTAGGCTTCCTGTTGGAGATGTAAAACTGTATTTTTTATCTGTAAAAAACCATTCTGCTTTCTGGTCAAAATACAATTGTTCGGTAACCATTTTTTGACCTTCTTCGTTTGTTATGGTTACATTTCCAATCAAATCAATGACTTGTGTTCCTTTAAAACTTATTGCTTTATTCGATTTCACAAAAGTTTTTTTGCCATTTAAATCATACATTGTTAAGTCTATTCCTTTTGGAAAACTTGTAAAAGGATATTCAACTGTTGCGTAATCCAACATTTTTGGACTTAATAAAACTGATTTTATTCTTCCAGAATCAGTATATTTTAAATTAAAATCTTCTGCTTCGCCACTTGGTACGAATTCTGAAAAATTGATTTTCTGAACCTCTTTAAAGTTACTTTCACATGAGAATAATTGCATTATTGCAAATAAAAAAATCACAAACTGTATAATATTTTTTTTTAAGATTTTCATTATTTACTTGGAATATCAATTGTTTGGTTGATAAAACAGTCGAAGGTTATTGTTTTGCCAGCCAATCCAGATTTTAAGATTTCGGCTTTAGTTGGAGCTTTTTGCAAATAAGCATTTGCTTGTTTTTTGGTTGATTCTTTTAAATATGTTTCTGCAATTCCAGCTTTTTCAATAGTTGATGCTATTAACCAAAATATTGCTTTTTTTTCAAAAGGTGTTTTTGTACATTCTTCGATACTTGATTCATATAACTCTGCTAAAAACAGATAAGATTTTGCAAAATTTGGATTTATGGCAATAGATTTATCAAGATATTCTTTTGCTTTAGCTCGATTATTTATTCCATAAATTGTTGTTCCAATTGTATAATAAATGATTGCTTTTTCATTTAAATTGGTTTCTAAATCAGCAGCATTATTGAAATATTTTTCTGATTCTGAAATTTTATTTTTTTGACTGTACAAATAGCCTAGGTAAAAATTAGATTTTGGTGTTGAATTAATCAAGTTGGATTGAATAGCAATTTTTTCAAACATTATCGAGGACAAGCAGTTTTTTGCAAAAAATTCTTGTGATATGAATTTTAACCATGAATCATCATTTTTATTAACTTCGAATAAACTTGCGCAATAAATATCGAGATTTTGACAAGTTAAATAGGGTTCTAAAAGTCCTTTTGTAGCGTTTTGAACCGTTTTGAATGATAACAAATCATCAATATTGTTTTTTAAATTAGTTTGATCAATGGCTGAAAAAGATTCTGATTTTTTCTTTTCATTCAAGTCTGAAATGTTTGAATTAATTGCAATTTGAATCTTTGAATTTCTGGCATCAATTGTAATAAATTTAGAAATTAAATCTTCAATTTTTATCTTTGAGTTGTTTTGTTTGGATTCGTTGACATACAATTCAAAGTAAATGTAGAATATTCTTGGATTGATAAATCCCGATTTTTTTGTTGAGAAATTTTTATTTAAAATTGTCAAAATCTCTTGTTTTGTACCTATATTATTGTCGTATAATAAAATGGTTTTTTTGATGTCATTTCCATTTTTGTTTTCTGGAAAATTTTTATCATACAAATCATAAATCTTAATTAGATTTTTTATGACATCATTTTTCTCAGCTGTATTTTTAGCAAATTCTAAATTGTGATTATAGATTTTTTCGACATTCAAAAAGAATTTTTCATTAATTGACGCACAATTTTTCAACACTAGATTGCCTATTTTCTCAGCATCATTAAATTTACGATCAGCAATTAAATTTTCAACATTTGATTGATTTTCGAAACAAATCAGTACATTTTCTTGTCCATAAACAACAAATGAAAATATCGAAAACAATAAAATAAATTTAATTTTCACGATTTCAAAAGTATTAATCGAATTTTCTTTTAGTAAACCATTTGTCGTTCAATGATAATCCTATAATTAAGTTTTGATAAGTTTCTGTAACCAATCCACTCAATTTTGTACCACGCTTTCCGATTTCGAAACCAATATTTAAGTTAGATATTGAGCCACCCAATGGCAAACCTAAACCTAAAGAAAATGTTTGTTCTTTTATCGATTTTCCATTAATAATCAATCCTGTATTTTGAAAATTAAATCCGCCTCTATAAGTTACACGCTGAAAATAGCTTGTAAATGAATTGTATTTAGGTATAAAAAAACCACCAATTTTATACTGAGATGCATTTTCGTAATTTACATTATTGATATCGTTAAATCTGTTTCCAAAATTACTGTTGTTTTGGTTAATTAATTCTAATCCAACTTGCCATTTTCTGTTTTCTCCAACACCAAAACCTATCGAAAATTTACTTGGTAATTTTACTTGAGTCTCTGGTGTTACAACATTTACAAAATCTTGATTTTCTCCATTGGCTTGCAAAAATTCTTCTCTAAATAGCACACGTTGGTTAATAAAATTTAAATTTGTTGATGGTGTAAAAGTCAATCCAGCCGAAATTTGTGTTTTGGATTTAAACTTAGAATTATACATCAATCCTGTCGAAAAACTGACACCACTTACAGACGACTCATTAAATTCTCTTGTTGCATATTGAATATTATTGAATCCTGTTGTACTATTTGTTGTTATTTTACCAAAATTTGACTCAATATTGAGTCCAGCACTCAATTGGGAAGTTATGTTATAAGCCACTCCAAACGAAACTTTACTAATTCCGCCTGAACCATCAAATGATTTTGCGGCAATTTCAGGTGTAGGATTTGTATTTAAAATATTATAACCCACTGATGAGTAGGGCATTAATGAAACACTAACACCGAAATTTCCGATTGGAAAACCCAAAGCCAAATAATCTATGGAAGTATTTTTAGATGCATTTTGAGCATTATATGTTGCTAATTCTGTCTGATTTGTGCTTCCTCCAACTGTAAAAGTCGTATAAATTAATCTCGATAACGAGGCTGGATTTTGAAGATTTAAATGAATACTGTCTCTTAAAAAACTTATTCCACCCATTGAACGATTTTCTGCGGTTCCTTTAAATTTTATATCTCCAATTCCGTAAAACGAATAAGGCGAAGATGTTCCTTTTTGAGCAAAAGCTATGATTCCAATTAATAAGCAAAAGCTGACAACAATTTTTTTAATCATTTTGATTTGTATATTGATAAATAAGATTCAAACTTTCTAACAAAAAATTTGAATTGGCAAATATGGTATTTTTTAATCGTTTTGCCAAAAAATCGGCATCTCCACCAGTTAAAATTATTATAAAGTTTGAGTTTTCGGCTTCAAACTGATTTATAAATCCATTTATTTCGTTCAATAATCCATTAACAACACCAGAATGAATAGATTGAAAAGTCGAATTGCCGATTAAAAATTCTGGATATTCTAGAGTTAGTAACGGCAATTTGGCTGTATAATTGTTCAAAGATTCATATCTTAATTTTAAACCTGGCGAAATTGCACCGCCCAAATATTGATTTTTGTCATTAATATAGTCATAAGTAACACAAGTTCCAGCATCTATAACTAATCTGTTTTTATTTGGGTACAGTAAAACAGCTCCAGTTGAAAGAACCATTCTGTCAATTCCTAAAGTTTTTGGAGTTGCATACAGATTTTCGAAAGGAAATTTTGAATTGTGGTCTATAAAAATGATGTTTATAAGTTTCTTTAGCTCTAAAAAATCATTTTCTTCGATTTTTCCGACTGATGAAACTATCAAATTATGAATCTTGGAATATTTTTTTAAAATATTTAGAATAGTATCTAAAAAATCATTTTTCAAGAAAACAAACCTTTCAATAATTGTATGTTGCTCGAATACAGCGCTTTTAATTCGAGAATTGCCAACGTCGATAGTTAAAATCATAATAGAAATTTAGATTGCAAAGTTACAAAATGATTTTTTTATAAAAATTGTTTTGTATAAATAAAAAACAATACTATATTTGCACCCGCAATAACAAGGTACCTTAGCTCAGTTGGTAGAGCAATGGACTGAAAATCCATGTGTCCCTGGTTCGAACCCTGGAGGTACCACTTAATCCGAATAGAAATATTCGGATTTTTTGTTTTAAAAATAAATATTTATGTCTCATTATTTATATATTATTTGGCTATTTTATATCCATAAATGGTATTAGTATTAACTTTTGCTTGTGAAAGTAAAGAAGAAGCAGTTATTCTTGAAAAATTTATAAAAAGAATGAAAAGTAAAAAATTCATTGAAAAATAATTTTGAATTCTGAGATTCTCTCGGATACTTTATTGAAAAGAAAATAAACTCATGTATTATTGGTTCTCCCGAAGCGTCGGGATTGGAGGTACCACTAAATTCGAATAGTCCCGACACTTCGGGATTAGGCTTTTTTGTTTTAAAATATTTGAGATTTATTATTCCAAACAATAACCCAAAATAATCCTAAATAAACTACACAAACAATAAATTTCATAAAACTAGAAGCCAAAAAACCAAGAATAGATCCAGTTGCAGCCTTCAATGCACGTTTTTTGTCTTGAGAATTAAAATACAATTCACCAATAAATGCTCCAATAAATGCTCCAATCATAAAACCAAGTGGAATTGGAATAAAGAAAAAACCAATAATCATTCCTAGATTGGTGCCCCAAATTCCGTATTTGCTTCCTCCAAATTTTTTAGTTCCTTTTGCTGGAATTGTATAATCTAAAATGGAAATAAATATTGTAATAATTAATGTTATTCCTAAAATCCAATAGTTATTTTCTACAGTTTTGGTTAAATAAAGCAATAAAATTCCAACCCAACTTATTGTAGGTCCAGGTAAAACTGGCATAAAACTTCCGAAAACTCCAATAATGACGCAAGCTAAACCTAATAAAATCAAAATAGTATCCATAAAATATTTTTTAGTAATTTTGAAATCTAATTAAATTGAATTTTCGAAATTGAAAAAACTTTCTGTAATATTACTAATAATTTTAAATTCTTGTATGTTTTTTGATGAGAAACCTATCAATGAAAAACAGATGCTTGAAAAAAGGTTAAAAGAAATAAATTGGCAAAAAGTCGATAAATTTCCTTCAATTAATAATTGTGATCCAATTAAAGACGAAGAACTCGAAAAAAAATGTTTTTTTGATTTTTTATCGCAAACAATTCAAGAAAAATTGATCACTAATAAAAGAAAAATAAAAATAATTCCTGATTCTTTGAAAGTAAAAGTTACGATTTATCCAAATGGAAATATTGATTTTTGTACACAAAATTTTTCAGAAATTGATAGTATTCTTAAAGTTCACATGGTTGGATTGCCAAGAATATATCCTGCAATAAAACAAGGAATTTTTGTTAAATCAGAATTTGATTTGCAAGTAATAATGAAATCAAAATAGATTAATTTTATTTCTTAAACCTGCGTTTTTTCCATTCAAAACTGCCAAAAAAAGAATAAAACGCCACAGAAATACTAAAAAACGGATAAAACAAACTCGAAAATATTGGAAAAATAAATTTATTTTTTTGAATGAATTGATTCGTTTGGAATAATAAAATATAATCGATTCCAAGTTTTAAAACAAACCCAATCGCTATCGTCTCAATTAGCGCAGTCGAAGTGACAAAAACTAGAATTAAACTCAAATTCATAAGCAAAACTATAACCCCCAAATACTTTCCAAAAAAACTATCATAAGCATCTGTTTTACTTGCCCAACGAACCCTTTGCTGAAATAATTTCGACCAATTTTCTTCTGGTTTTGTTAAGACAATTGAATCACGATTTTTTAAATATTCAACTTTTTTGGGAAAATATTTAATTGCTTTTTGCAACAAAAAAACATCATCACCAGAAGCAATTTTGTCGTTTCCATCGAAACCATTCAATTCTAAAAACAATTTTTTGGTATATGCAAAATTGGCTCCATTGCACAAAAAAGGTTTACTTAAACCAAAACTTCCAATAGTCGTGCCTTGCAAACTCAATAAATCTACAAACTGAAAATAGTTTAGAAAACCTTTTGTGTTTGAAATCGACACAGGAGCAACCACCATTTCTAAATTTTTAGTTTGAATGTAATTATCAAAAGCCAAAAGCCAGTTTTTATTAACTTCGCAATCAGCATCAGTAGTTATAATCCAATTATTATTAATTTGAGAAATTGCAGTTGAAATTGCATCTTTTTTAGGTGAATTTGATTTTCGAATGTTTTGAAATAATCTTGAAG
>JAYTMQ010000032.1:0-45196 GCA_043728355.1 Bacteroidota bacterium | reverse complement strand
TCAATCGATTCTATTATACAATGAATATGATTTGGCATAATTTGAAACGCATCTAAAACAACATTCGAATAATGATTGGGCAAATCGAACCAACATTTTTGGACAATTTTGCCATAATCATTCAAAATCATTTCGCCATTTTTTACAAAACCAAACAGATGCGATTTGTTTTTTGTGCAAATTGTAATAAAATATTTACCCGAATTGTTATAATTCCACCATTTGGCTCTTGCAGTTTCTATTCGATATTTGCCATTAAATTTTTGCATAAACCATATTTTTTAAACTTTCAAAAAACCATAATCATAGACCATAGGTTGCAATTTTTCGGTCATTAATTTATATGCTTCTTCAAAACGCTTGAAAGATACTGTAACGAAATCTCCACTCTCGTTTCTTTTTTTCAATGCATTGCGAATTTGATACCAACCCACATCAGGACGATTGAGTTTGAGTTCCTCACGAACTGCTCGAACATCAGTATGATGAAAATAGGATTGCCAAAGTTTTTTACCTTCTGCTAAAATTTGTTTGGCTTCCTTAGACAGTTTTTTATCTTTTAAATAATTAACCATAAAATCACTTTCGAACCTATCGGTTGCTCCAACTTCTTCTTCTGTAAATGGTATAAAATGATTAACAATTGACCATTTTTTATCGTTCCATTCTAAATCGTTGGCACTAGCAGTTCTATTTTGCCTATTAAATAACATAAACATTAAACAATCATTTTTAAATTCTTCGTTTAATGAATTTATGGGTTGTAAAAATTGGTCTCTATCATTCAACCAATTTGGTTTTACAAGCCTTCTTACAGAATATACAATGGCAACTTGCCAGAGATTTTCAGCAGTAATGTATAAACCACCACTGTTTCCACCTGTATATATTGAAGAAGTGATAATCGTCTCTTGTTCAGCATGTTGCAAATCATTATTACCAGCGTATAAAAATCCAATCATTTCGTTACAGGACTTTTTTAGTCTAGGATTTCTGGAAACAGTAACAGCATTAGATAGTGGTAATGCTAAATCGTTATTCGTATCTGGTTTATCTATCCAAATATTTAAAAAAATATTTTTTGGAAGGTTAAAATACTTTTTTACACCTACAGGATTTGTGTTCTTATCTAAAACTTCAACATTAATTTCATCTAGAATAAATTGTTTTACATTGGGCAAATTATTTGTTTTCCAAACTAAAAACCCAATTGGAAATTCGCCTGTTAAACCATCAAATGCTCTGCTATGTACTATAAATCCATCTAAATAATTTGCATTCCAATTTTTTCTAAACTTTTCAAAATTTGAAGCATTAACATATTTTAAATTACTAAACATTGCAATTGTGGCTGTTGGCATTTCTGTAGCAATACGAACCAAAAATTGAACAAATAATTCTTTGCTTGCATAACCAATTTCTTGAGTTTTCATTAAAGTATTAATTTTAGTTTGCTCAACTCCTACTTTATTATTCTTTCCATCAATACCACCACCAGCCTCTGCATACGGTGGATTTATTAAAATCAAAATCTTTTTGCCATCGGCAATCGCTTCCCTTAAACCAAGAGGAATTTTATTGGTTAACGAATAATCTATTTTTCCATCAGCGGTTATGTCATCATTTAAATAATCGTATTGGAAACGTGTTGCAGCTACGCAGGTTTTGGTAGCCCGCATTACATCTACATCGGCATTGTCAAGCGTGCTCATGTAGATATTGCGTGGGTTGGAGTGTTTTACTTCTAGATTACCCACGCCACAACACATATCCCAAACAATATAGTTTTTTTGCCAATTGTTGCCTAATGTTTCGGCAAGTTTGTCGTAGGCTTTGTCCACAACGTTTAGTGGCGTGTAATAAGCCCCTTTGAAACTCCGCTCGTCAATAGGTATTAGACTATCTCGGCGTTCTAGCAAATAGTTTCTGTATTCTGCTTTTGGTGGTTTGTGGTAAATTGCCCAAAACTGTCGGTAACCTTCTTTGTTTCCTAATTTATAAATTTTTCCTTCTAACAAAAAAACGGGGGATCCGTCTTTGTGCATCAATTCGGCTGGTAGATTTTCATGTGTAGAAACCGTGCCATCGTGCATAATATCCGCAAAAAACAAAAGTGCAAAATCTTCATTTTTTATGCCTTCAATTTCGCTTCCAATCATTACGACCCATTTGTCAAAAACTTGTTTGAGGTTATCTGGCGTTATTGGTGTTCGGATAATATCGCCTTTTTTGATAGCGTTTTTTACTGTATTTATAAATTCTTCTTCGTGGGTTTCTATTTTGAAAGATACAAAGTATGTGCCTATGTGAGCAGAAATTGCATCTTTTGCTTCTTGCGATGCAGAACTTGCAGATTTTCCCCAGTTTTTGATTGTTTTTTTTGCTAAAAAAGGAATTACGTCTTCACTTTTCATAATAGCAGCTTTTTTTGTGTCAATTACACAAAGAAACGGCGGAATATATTCTCCTTTATCATGTGCTTGTTGCACATAATAAATGAGTTGCGTGAACATTTCATAACTCGAGAGTTTCGAGTTTTGTTTGGCTTCGAACCAAATTTCTTTGGTTTGAATATCAACAAGATTTTTTTGGTATTCTTTGAGTCCTAGTGCTTTAATATAAGCATCTTTTACGTCTTCTTCGGAAGTTGCTTTTTGTAATATTTGAAATAGACTCATTTTTTATTTTATGAATTTTGTTTGGAAAACAAATATAGGAAATAGAAAATAAAAAAAACACCTCGATTGGAAGTGTTTTTTATAATAATTTTCTGAATTTACTCTTTATGTTTGGAGAGTTTTTAATACAATTCAGAATATTTTTGTGTTCCTGAGTTTGTTCGAATGCAATTTGAATTAAAGAATTTTTCATAAAAACAAATGTAAATAATTGTGAATTATAAATTGTAAATAATCAATGAAAAAGTCATTTTTTACTCTCTATTCTTCGAATCAATAACAATAGTAACTGGTCCATCATTAACCAACGAAACTTTCATATCGGCGCCAAAAACACCAGTTTGAATTTTTTTACCAAATTCGACTCGCAATTTTTGAATAAAATTTTCATAAATAGGAATCGCAATTTCGGGTTTCGAAGCTTTTATATAACTCGGGCGATTTCCTTTTTTGGTCGATGCGTGAAGTGTAAACTGCGATACAACAATAATTTCGCCATCGATGTCTTTGACTGAAAGATTCATTATGTGGTTTTCATCGCCAAAAATGCGAAGATTTACGATTTTAGGAACTAGCCACTCGATATCTTCTTGATTGTCTGCGACTTCGATTCCGAGTAAAATGAGTAAACCGTTTTGGATTTCGGCAACGATTTTATTACCGATGGTAATTGATGATTGAGAAACTCTTTGGATTACTATTTTCATTTTTAATTAAAAAATTGTCATTGAAATTGAACTTTGTCTATTCACTCTTTCTAGTTTCGTCACTGGCTTTTCGATCTTCGTCAAATGAATCTACTCGGTAATTTTCGTCGTCGCCTTCAAGAATTTTTAAATAAGAATTATATCGTGTCCACGAAATTTTATCTTCTTCCAACGCTTTTTTAACTGCACAATGCGGTTCGTCTTTATGCAAACAATTGTTGAATTTGCATTGGTCCTTGAGTTTGAAAAATTCTGGAAAATAGCCCGAAATGTCTTCTTTTTCGAGATCGACAATTCCGAATCCTTTTATTCCTGGCGTATCAATTATGCTGGCGCCAAAACTCAAATCGAACATTTCGGCAAATGTTGTTGTGTGTTGACCTTGCTTGCTTTGTTCAGAAATGTTTTTGGTTTTCAAGTGCAAATTGGGTTCCATTGCATTGACCAAAGTCGATTTTCCAACACCAGAATGTCCTGAAAACATTGTCGTTTTGCCAATCATTAAGGTTTTTAATTCTTCGATTCCCTTATTTGCAATAGCGGATACACGCAAACATTTGTAACCAATTTGCTCGTAAACGTGTTGCATATACAATTGTTCGTCAAGAGTTGCATCGTCGAAAGTGTCGATTTTATTGAAAACTAGAATCGTTTCTATTCCGTAGGCTTCGGCTGTTATTAAGAATCTATCAATAAAATTGAATGTTGTTGGCGGATTATTTATGGTAATCAATAAAAAAACATAATCTAAATTAGAAGCAATAATGTGCATTTGATGCGACAAGTTGACCGATTTCCGAACAATATAATTCTTGCGTTCATGAATGTTGTGAATCGAACCTGTAACTTTATCCGAAGTTTCGTCTAAATCATAATCCACGACGTCGCCCACAGAAATCGGGTTGGTGCTTTTGATGCCTTTGAGACGGAATTTTCCTTTGATTCGACATTCCATAAAATCACCATTTTCGGATTTTACGGTGTACCAACTTCCGGTAGATTTATAAACGGTTCCTGTCATTAAATATTAGATTTGTGATTTTAGAATTTAGACTTTGCAAAAGTACACAAATCTAATATCTAAAATCTAATATCTGAAATTATTACTACCTATTCAAAAAATATTCCTTAAAAATTTCGAGTTCTTGCAATTCAATTTCTAATTGTTTTTCGAAAATTTTATCTCCAACTTGATTTTTTAATGATGATATTCCAACATCGATTAGTCGTAAACCTTGTTCGGTTAGAAGTATGTTGTCATATGCCAATCCTTGAATATCTGATGGTCTTTTTAAATCTCTATGAACAAAACCTGATTGGTGTAATTTTTTTAATTCATCTTCGAAAACTTCAAGACAAAGTTGTCTGATTTCGACTTCATAAGCACGAAAATCTATTGGTTTAATGCGTTCCATAACCAACATTTCGCATTTTAAATCTTCATTGTATTCTAACCGAATAAATTTAGAAACCAAATTATTTATAGAATTGGCGTACTTCATTTTCTCGGCTTCTGAACCTAAATCAGAGCGTGTGTCTCCAGAAAAAAGTTTGGCAACTTCGTTATCATTCAAAACAATAACGGTATTGTTTGTACCAGATGATAATTTTCTTGGATATTTCATTTTTATTAATTGTATTTAATTTACAAATATAAAAAAATTGATTCTAGAATTAAGTTTGTAATTTATTTAAATAGCAGTATTTAGCTTTTAATAATCGTTTTAATTTTTTTTGTTTTAAATATTTAGTATCATTGTCATTTAACAAATAAAGCTGAAATAAACTTATATGGATATTTTAAAAATCATTAAAACAAATGAAAAAGTATTTAATAATTGCTTAATCTTTTTATTGTTTTTTTATCCATTTATTTTTATTTGGCAATGTGGTGATTTGACCGATACGGGTTATATGGCATTCATTTTTGAAAACTTTTTTGAAAATCTAAAAATCGGTAAAGTATTTAGCCCAGTTTTTTTAACCGATTTAATTGGAGCAACTTGGTTTGAAATTTTTCCAAATCTTGGAATTATTGGGTTAAAATTTCTTTATTTATTGTTTTTATATCCTATAATCTTTGTAATTTACTTTATTCTAAGAAGAGTTTCGAAGAACAAAACTTTAATTCTTTTCAGTATTTTTTGCGGAATTGTTTTCTCAGAAAGGTGTTTTAATTTTGTTTACACTAAAGATATATCTTGTTGGTTCTTTTTAATTATTTCTGGATATTTATTAATAAATGGAGTTGAAGAAAAAAATACAAACACGTTTTTTTTTTCAGGGATATTTCTGTTATTAGCTATTTTATGCAGAATTCCATCAATGATTGCAATTGTTTTATTTCCGTTAATTCTTGCTTATAAAATCTTTTATAAAGAAGAAAAAAACAAAAAAAAACAATTTGCCTTTTTATTCAAAAATTGTTCTTACTTATTAATTGGGTTTTTTTTAAGTTTATTAATTTTTGTGTTAATTCTTAATTTTCTTAACTTGTTAAATGTTTTTTATGATAATTTTAAATCACTTAACGAACTAAGTAAAAGTAGTTATTCTCCATTTTTATTGATAAAGAAGATTTTTAAAGAATTTGTAATTTTTATTCCATATTCTATTTTTGTAATTGCATTTTTATTATTTAGCTCAGTAGTTTATAAATATTGCTTAAAACAAAAAAAAATAATTTATTTTTATTTATATATATTTATTTCTCTTTTTTTAATTATAATTATTGATCACGATTTTACATATACAAACAAAATAATGTATATTGTACCTGCTTTCTGTTTATTGCCATTATTGTACTCATTAATTAATAAAGATAAATTTAGTTTAACAGTTTTGGTTTGTTTAACATTTACTTTTGCACAAGTATTTGGCACCAATACTGGGTTTTTCTTGAAACTTATGTATGGTTTTATGGCTCTTTTGCCTCTATCAATCGTCATTTTGGCTTCTTACAAAGAATTGGTTTTCAGAAAATTAAGTTTCTCTACTCTTCCAATTTCTATTTCTGGAATTATGGTTATTTTATTCATAAGTTTTACAGTAAGAATTTTGTGGATTTATCATGTTAATTATGGCGTAAAAAGTAGATTTAGAGCGATTTACACAGTAAATAATCCAAAAATGGCAGGTGTTTTGACTACGAAAGATAATGCAAAACATATAGAAGATTTATGCTTTGCTATTGAAAATTGTAAAAATCAAGATAATTCTCTTTTTATTTTTGGACATCAACCAATGTTTTATTACCTTACAAATAAAAAACCGATACTCGAAAATTTTTGGATGTCAGATAAAATGCATCAACCTGAAGAATTGTTTTTGAAGATTAATGAAAACATCATTAAAACGAAAAAATGGCCTATAATTGTTGATACAAAAGGAGAAGTTTTAGGTAATGATGGAGAATTAGCACTTCAAAAATTTCTAATTTCTAATAATTATATTTGTAAAATAGACAAACCAGATTTTAATATTTGGGTTAAAAATTAGTCAAGATGTATAAAATGAGACTGTTTTTAAAATATAAAAAAAGCCTCTAAAAAAGAGACTTTTTATAAATTATTTAAGATTTCTATATTAATAAATTACTTTTGAACCTTTAGCTGAATCAGCAACATAAGAAAGCAACCATGCAATTTGACCTTGCTTGACAAAATATAATTTTTTGGATTCAAGTTCACCTAAATTCGAAAGTGAAGTTAATAAAATTGTGTTTGCAGCAATTAAATGTTTTTGAGAATACGTTTTAAGAACTCTGGCAATTTCTGGATTTGTTGTGCTTAAATCAGTAAATTTCTTGAAATTATTTTTGATTACTGCATCATAATACAAAACATCCTCGTATGTAAATTCAGAAAAATTTTCAGTCCCTTGGTTGTTAGATAAAGTAAAGAATGCCCAAACGGCACCACCGCTCAAATATATATTTTTCTTTTCTTTATATTCTGGTCTTTCTGAATACATTTGTTTTACATCAGCGTCTAATTTTGGAACAAATGCTAGCAGTTTATCTGTAAAAGCATTTATATCTTCTTTATTAACAACCTCATTATTAATTTTTTCTGTTAAAGTTATTGTTCCAAAATTGATATTAAAAGGATAAAAAACGTTAATATCTTCGTTTCTAATTTCAACATATCCACCTTTTGTGTTTCCACCGCCAATATCTAAAAGTAATGAATTCAAATAAAGTTTTTTAATAATACTTCCTCTAAACATCAGTTTTGCTTCGAGTTTAGAAGATATAACTTCCATTTCTTTGTGGGTAAGAAATCTTATTTTATCAACTAGTACATCTGTGTTTTTAGCAATTCCTACACCTGAAGACGCAACTATAAAAATATTTTTATCTTCAATTTTATATTCATTAAGCAGTTTGTTGTAATTTTCTAGAACAACTTTCGAAGCCGCTTCAATATCATCAGAAGCTAAATTTCCATCTATAGAAATTCCTTTTGCAATTCCAACATTTGTAGTCCAAAACTCTTTTAAAGTAAAAATATTTTTCTTAGCATTCTCTACATCAAGAATTGTAATTTTTACACCTTTACTTCCTATTTCTATTCCACCAAAAGTAGTACTAGAATAAATATTAATTGATGTAAATAAAAAAAATAATGTAAAAAAAGTAATTATTTTTTTTGTTTTAATCTTTTGCATTTTTTATATTTTAAATATTCGGCAAATGTAGTTATAAACTAAAGTTGTATAATATAATTTTTAATAAAATCTTATAAATTCGATTAAGTGTAAAAAAATAATGCTTAACAACACTTATTTAAAAATAATAATAGTTTAATTACTATAAACATATCAAGATTTGTTAAATTATTATTTTAAATAATTAAAATAGGTTTGAAATTTATTTTTCGTTAGTTTTAATATTCCACTTTTCGATTTCGTTTTTGTAAATAATGATGCCATAATAAAAAGGTTGCCATTGAACGAAATGGAGACCATTTTTGAGTATAAACTTCCATTTCGTCTTTTTCGTGAATGTCTAATAATTCTTTAATAGTATTGACAACTGCAATATCGCCAAGTGGCAGAATATCCGAAGAATTTAAAGTAAACATCAAGTAAACATCAATTGTCCAATTGCCAATTCCTTTTATTTTGATAAGTTCTTGGCGAACAATTTCGGCTGATTTTTTGGGTAAACTTTCTAAATCAATTGTTTTTTCGAGAATGGCTTGGGCAAGACATTTTATATATTTGGTTTTTTGACGACTTACACCGCAAGTTCTGAAATCTTCGTCAGACAAAATTATTAAATTTTCAGGTGAAAAAAGTGAAACTTGATTTTTTAATTTATTATATGTCGCTTTTGCAGAATCTATTGAAACTTGTTGTTCTAAAATTAATAAAGCTAATGTTTCAAAACCTTGTGCTCTTTTTGGAATAGCTGGAATGCCATAATTAAGAATTATGGTTTTAAAGATTTCATCTTTTTTTGAAAGAAAATCGATTGCTTTTTCCATCATTAAAAATCTGGAATAAATCCGAAACGAACTCCAAAAGTTGGCGGCACCAAACCGTTAATATTCTTGAATTGTGTGCGCCAAACAAAATCAATTCTTATAGGTCTAAAATTTCCTATTCCGATGTTTTCGAATCCAAAACCAAATTCTGAAAAAGGCTTGTTACTTGGCGCATTATAGTTAATGCTTGAACGATTTATCGCAATATTATCATTTGATATATCGCCCAAAACAGCCCTATAAAAAGCAACTTCGCGAAGTTTTAATTTCTTTAGAAATGGAATTCTATTAAAAATATATCCATTAAAATGATGTTCAAAATGGGCTGCTAGGTATTGATCGGTAGTGAAATCATAAAAATCTATTAATGAAAATGCTCCTGATTGAATCGAGAACGCTTGATTAGCGACAACTGGTGTTAGCAAACTTAATGGCACATTTTCAAAAACTTTGGCTACGTCTAGAGAAAATCTTAAAATTCCGAAATTGCTTATTCGAATTGGCTTTTTTATGTTAAATTGTAATTTATTATAATTAAAATCGCCGCCTAAAACATTCTTAAAACCTTTAGTGTATTTTAATGTCAAAGTCGGAAACAAATTGACACCAGATGCTTGCTCGACTCCAAAACCAAAAACATCTCGTTTTGGTGTATAAACCATTGTCAAACTTGTTGCAAAATCCGTCAAAGTTGTTTTTAGCGATTCGCCAGGCAACTGATAACCAATCGAAAACAAATCTTGATTTCCAGAACTCATATCATTGTGAATTCCCTCTACTCCTATTCTAAAGAAATTTGAAAAAGCGACATTATAACTCAAAACTTGTTTTTGTGTTCTGGTTAACGAAAAATTTTCGCCTCTTGCAATCAAAACATTTGTCCCAACTGCATTTGGTGCCAATTCGCTTTCTAACAAACCTATACCACTTAATTGCAAATTATCTTGAACGAACGATGCCCCAATAATCATTCGTGGCTCGTGATTGAAAAGATATTTGGCTTCAAAACCATATTTTATTCTTTTATCTTTTGTTCCGTAAGCAGCATAAACTTTAGATCGAAACAAATCGTTGACTGTTTTGAAAGTTCTAAATCCGCCTCTAAGTCTTATACCTTCTATATTATTATTAGAAATTACTTGCCATATCGAACCAAATTGAATGTTTTTCATCACTCCAAAATAACCAGTTGTAAGAATGGTAATGGCATTCGAAACCCTTCGAACTCGCTTATTTGAGCCAATTTCGGTAATTACTTTTCGAGTATTGTTCAAACCCGCTTCTCGGTTACTTAATCCTTGCCAATATTCTTCGGCTTTCTCGAATTGTTTACTTCGAGTTTGTTGCACTTGCTCGTCATAAAAAGTTGGTTCTTTTGCTGTGTCAAAATCATAAGCAGAATAAAGAATATTCTTTTTTACATATAAACCTTTTTCTTCATCACCTTTGCTAATAAGCGTAAAATCACCTTCGTAATAATCTCTTAATGGCAAATAAATACTGTCATTTTCTTGTGTAAACGATTTTTCGATAGACAAACTTCTAACAAAATTCAGATTCATCTTTCGATTGTTTTTCAATAAAATATCAGTAATTGCAAATGTTTTTGAATCGACTTTAAATCGACCTTCAAACAATAAATCTTGCGAATTTCTTGGAAAATATAAAATTTCGTAAAATTTTTTATCATCTTCAAAAATACTATCACGCAACAAATATTCGTATTGACCATAACCTCGATTCGAAATTGGACTTACAAATGATTTATTCAAAATTTCGATATCGTCTTTATAAATATCCACAGTTTGCATTAAATTACTCATTCTGTCCATTACAAATCCAGTTTGAACAACGCCAGTATTTCTTTCGCCTTCAATATCAATTCTTTCTTTTTTCAGAATATTATCGCCATAAATTTTTTCGTTGGTCTCTTTTAAATATACTGGAATAATGAAATTTTTTTGCTTTTTATCTTGTTGCGCAATTTTAATAACACTATCAAATTCTTTTGTCAATATTTTTTTTAGAAAAGCACTGTCTAAATTACTCAAACCTTGAGAAACAGTGGTGTAACGAGTATATTGGTATTTTTTGGCAAGTAATAACCCATTTTTGCGTTTGTTTTTCCAAATTCCTTGAAGGATTTTATAAGCTGGATTTTCTTTTTTCGACAAATGCTTTTTCGGTTTACCAATAACAACAACTTCTTTAAGTTCTTGTTCGTTAAGCATTTTAATCTTCAGATTCTCGGTTATTGATGTTGTCAAAGAAATTTCCATATCTTTAAAACCCGAATATCGAACCACAATTGCCGTAAAATCGGTTTTCGATTCGATTTTGAATTTTCCATTTTCATCAGATTCCACTCCAGTTTTATTTCCTTTAAAATAAATATTCGCAAACGGTAAAGTTTGATTGGTGTCGTCATAAACCACACCCGAAACTTTAGTTTGCGAAAAATTAGAATTTATTATCGTTAGAATAAATAAAAAGCTAAATAATATTTTCTTCCTCATATTTTTAAATAGAAGTGTTAATTTTAATTTTTCAAATATAACAATTATTGTTAATATTCAATTAGATGTTAATTTTAAAATTTTGTGACTTCAAATGTTAAAAAAATTAAACCATTAAGAAATTAAGTTTCATTCAGTTTTATTTTTCCAAAGAAAATAATTCAATAATTATATTAACAAAAAAACCTGAAAAGTTTAAAAAACTAATCAGGTTTTTAATTATCTGTAAATATCTGAAGTTTTAAAGTCTGGAAACTTAGGTCTATTTCTTATACATCACTTTTCTAACTGCATTCACAACATCGTCAGCGTTTGGCAACCATTCTTTCAATAAAGTTGGAGAATAAGGCGCAGGAGTATCCGCAGTTGTAATTCTCTGAATCGGAGCATCTAAGAAATCGAAAGCACGTTCTTGAACAATATAAGTAATTTCTGACGCAACACTTGCGAAAGGCCAAGCTTCTTCAAGAACTACCAATCTATTAGTTTTTTTAACCGAATTCACGATACAATCATAATCCATTGGGCGAACAGTTCTTAAGTCGATAATTTCACATGAAATTCCTTCTTTAGCCAATTCATCTGCGGCAGCGTAAGCCTCTTTAATTATTTTTCCAAATGATACAATGGTTACATCAGTTCCTTCACGTTTTATGTCGGCAACCCCAAGCGGAATTGTATAATCGCCTTCTGGAACTTCGCCTTTATCGCCATACATTTGCTCAGATTCCATAAAAATTACAGGATCATTGTCACGAATAGCAGCTTTTAGCAATCCTTTGGCATCATAAACATTGCTTGGCACAACAACTTTAAGACCTGGTGTGTTGGCAAACCAGTTTTCAAAAGCCTGAGAATGCGTAGCACCCAATTGTCCAGCAGAAGCTGTTGGCCCACGAAAAACCATTGGCATTGGAAATTGTCCTGCAGACATTTGGCGCATTTTAGCAGCGTTATTTATAATTTGGTCAATACCAACTAACGAGAAATTAAAAGTCATGTACTCAACAATTGGGCGACAACCATTCATAGCAGATCCTACTGCAATTCCAGCAAAACCAAGCTCTGCAATCGGTGTATCGATTACTCTTTTTGCACCAAATTCCTCCAACATACCTTTCGAAGCTTTGTAAGCACCGTTGTATTCGGCAACTTCTTCACCCATTAAATATATCGATTCGTCACGGCGCATTTCTTCGCTCATAGCTTCACAAATTGCTTCTCTAAATTGTATAGTTCTCATTATATGTATGTATCAAAATTTTAATTGGGCAAAAATAAATATTTTAAATTTAATTCTGCTAGATTTCAGGTTTATTTTTTTGGAGCTAAATCCCGTTATCATTCCAAAACATTTTATCAATTGCCACGGGTTTGAACCCGTGGCAATTGATAAAATGTTTTTCCTTCTCCCGAAGCGTCGGGACAGGACTAGGGCTTTTATGATTTATAAAAACATTTGAGACTGAATCTAAAATTTATTTTCTTTAACAATTAAAACAAAACTAATTTCATTAAAAATAAAATATATCAAAATGAATTTTAAAATAAAAACCAAATCTAAATTGATAGATTTGGTTTTTTAGATTTTAAAAACTATAAGTATTTTAAATTTACTTAGTTCCAGTAAACGAATATTTAGTGTTTGCGACAATATTTATAGTATTTCCGCTTAAAGTTATTGAAAAGGCACTGCCATCTTCAACAAATTTTCCATTATATCCGCCTTGTCCATTAGGCTCAAGAGCGTTTATATTTTTATCCACAACAATTGCTGGACTTTCAATTTGTGCATCATAACAACCTTTTTTTGTAACTTTTACAATTGCAGGGCTTGACACTTGATTTATGGTTATAGTTCCAGTGTAGGAGCCATTATAAGCATCATCGAAACATATTGGATCGTCATCTTTTTTTGAACAAGAACCAATAAATAAAGAAGTTGCAAGTAATAATGTAAGTAATTTTTTCATGATTTTTAGATTTGGGTTTAATAAATTCGCTTAAATAGGTTTTACAAATATATAAATTATTATTAATTTACAAATTTTGAAAGTTCATTTTTTAATTTTATTCACAAATATTTCGTTTTCAAACATAGAATTTATTTTTTTAAATCAAAAATTATTTGTTAATTTTACATCATCAAAAATCAATCATTATGAAAAAAATCTTTCTATTAATCGCTATTTTTTTATCGCTAATAGCAAATGCTCAGAATTCTGAAATTGAAAATGGTGTTTACATTGCAAAAAACAAAGGTCAAAAAATCAAATTAATTTTATCTGAAAACAAAAATTATGATCTTTCGTTTATGTCAGGCAAATACGATGTCAAAAACGATTCAATTATTTTAAAAAATCCAAGTGAACGGAAATCGAATTTTGATTTAGTTTATACTTTTGGACAAAACATAAAATTTGATAAAATTCGTATTAAATTAAATTGCAGTTATTATGATTTCGAAAGCGTCTATATTGCTTCATTCAACGGAAGTGCTGCACCAATTTACAAACGCGTTAGCGATATTCTAAAAGAAAATGAAATTGAATCAACTTCTGGTGTTGCGATTTTCGATATCGACCGAGCTGATTTTTTGGTTTTGGCGAAAGAAAATTATGTGCTAATAACCGAAATTTCTAAATTTAAAATTGCTGATAAGGTTACAGAAATTGAAATTACCGACCGATCTAACGAAGATCAAACTTTGAATCTTGCAGGAATTTTTGATAAAAATGCTAAAACTTTAACCATTTCTGAAAATTCAAAAAATCCTATAGTTTTTAATTTAGAAAGTCAATTTATTGAAAATCAAATTGATATTATTCAACCATTTGAATCGAAAAAAGTCAATAATTGGAATTATCCAGGTAAAGATAATTATCAAATTGATGCAGCCAAATCTGCTGAATATGCTGGAACAGTCATGGATTCAGCAGCAACGGCAACAGTAGAACCTATAAATTTTCAATTGAAAGTCGCAAAAAGTTTTCTCGATGCTCTGAAAGAAACAAACAAAACGCCAAACAAGTTTTTAGTCATTTATTATGATGCAAAAAGTAAAGTTGCCAAATCTCAGTTTGACGAATATATTGTCAATCAAAGCAAAGATATTGGTTATAACATGTATTCTGGATATGATCCACAATATGATTTATACAATTATTATATGGCAAGCAAATCGGACGAAAAGTGGTTTAAAAATAATAAAATTAAAGAATTTCCTTGTTTAGTAGTTGTCAATAAAGAAGGAGAAATTTTGAGTCAATCCAATAAAAGTATTTTCGATTTGCAAAATCAATTTCATTATTATGATGATTTTAATAAAAAACTAAAACGCACAAATGCATTATTGAGTTTCAAAAAAGCGATGGATAAAAAGCAATCTGATTCAGAAGCCATAAAAGCTTTTTCGGAAGTTTCAGCTTTAGAAATTCCTTATGAATATACTGATGATTCTCAAAAAGCTGGTTATGATGCACCGATTTTAATGGAAGATGTCAAATTTGTCCCGCCAACAATCGTTAAAGAGGAAATTGAGTTTAAAGAAATTCAAAAAGACGAAATTAAAATTAATCCAAATTCTGAGGATGTTCCAGAAAAAATTGAAGAAGCACCAATGGCTACTGAGACTGTTTATGACGAAAAACCAGATTATAATATATTTACGAAAGTAAATTTTGACAAAAAACAAGTTCAAATGACTTGGAATAATTTAATCCAAAATCATAAAAAAGATAAACAACCCAATATCGATTTGACATTGACAATTATTAAAGAATTAGGAAACCAAGGATTTACAAAGCAACTTTTCAATGAAGAAAAAATTCTTGACACAACCAATTTCGAAGCTTTAGATTATCTTTTCAAGCATTTTGATGCCATCGAAAAAGCCAGAATCAATAGCAAATACAATGTCGACGCAATTCATAATATAGATTTTTTAGAAACCGAAATTGGTAAAATTTTGACTGGTGCAGTCCGATTAATAAAACCAGAAACGCCAATGGAAACTCAACAAAAAATAGTTACTTATTACAAAAAACTACAAACTATTGATAAGTCAAATAACGATTTAATAATTGATTATTTTAATTTATTGAAAGATATTGCAACCAAAACAAATTCAGAAACGCAGTATATTCTTGAATATGACGCTTTTTTTAATGAAACTTTCAACGGAAAAATAAATGTTTTCGAAAAATTAGATGATTTGTTTACTAATCAAAACAAAACTGGTTATGATTATTGGTCTGAATTTAAAAATTCGTATTCTAATGTATCAAACGATGCTGCTTGGTATGTTGTTGAAAATTCTAAAAAACCAGAAACCATTAAAAAAGCAATAAAATGGTCAGAAAATAGCTTACTTATTACTCAAAAAAATCATTATTATTTAGATACTTTAGCTCAACTTTATTACAAAAATGGCGAAAAGGAAAAAGCCATCGAAACCGAACAATTGGCTATTGATAATAATAATTTAGACAAAGAAAATATTGATAGCTACCGAGACACTTTAGAAAAAATGAAAAATGGAACTTATTAAAACAAAAAACCTGACTAAAATTAAAAGTCAGGTTTTTTTATATTAAATATTTTATAAAAATTAAATCCCAAAAGTACTCTTAACCTGATCTACAAAATCTAACTTCTCCCAAGTAAACAATTCAACTGTAACAGTTTTTGTTAATCCTCCTGGAGCGTTAAAAGTTTTTGTAACAGTTTCTGGTTTGCGACCCATGTGTCCGTAAGCAGCAGTTTCACTATAAATCGGATTTCTAAGTTTTAATCTTTGCTCAATAAAATAAGGACGCATATCGAAAATAGCTTCTACTTTTTTGCTGATTTCTCCATCTGTCAAATTTACTTTCGATGTTCCATAAGTAACAACATTTATTGAAGTTGGTTTTGCAACTCCAATTGCATATGAAACTTGAACTAAAATTTCATCACAAACTCCAGCAGCAACAAGGTTTTTAGCAATATGACGTGTAGCATAAGCAGCACTTCTGTCCACTTTACTTGGATCTTTTCCAGAAAACGCCCCACCACCGTGAGCACCTTTTCCTCCATAAGTATCAACAATAATTTTTCTTCCAGTCAATCCAGTATCTCCGTGTGGTCCACCAATTACGAATTTTCCAGTTGGGTTAATGTGATACGTAATTTGGTCATTAAATAAATGAGCATATTGAGGATATTTTGCCTTAACTCTAGGAATTAAAATTCCAACCAAATCAGTTTTGATTTTGGCTAACATTTTTGCTTCTTCGTCAAAATCGTCGTGTTGCGTCGAAATTACAATTGCATCAATTCTTTGCGGTTTATTATCGTCAGAATATTCCAAAGTTACTTGTGATTTTGCATCTGGACGCAAATATTTAATTTCGTTATTTTCTCTGCGTAAATTTGCCAATTCAATCAACAATGCGTGTGATAAATCTAGTGCCAATGGCATATAATTTTCGGTTTCATTGGTGGCATAACCGAACATCATTCCTTGATCTCCAGCACCTTGCTCCTCTTTGCTAGCGCGATCAACTCCTTGGTTAATATCTGCTGATTGTTCGTGAATTGCCGAAAGAATTCCACAAGAATTAGCTTCGAACATATATTCGCTTTTGGTATATCCAATTTTTCGAATTACATCTCTTGCAATGTTTTGAACATCTAAATAGGTGTTTGATTTAACTTCACCGGCCAAAATTACTTGTCCAGTAGTTACTAAAGTTTCACAAGCCACTTTTGATTCAGCATCAAATGCCAAGAAATTATCAATTAATGCATCAGAAATTTGATCTGCGATTTTGTCTGGATGTCCTTCACTTACAGACTCCGACGTAAATAAATAAGCCATAATAAATTTTTATTATAATTTGTATTAACGAAAAAATTGCAGGAAATGTTAAAGTAGAAGTTTCTGCTTTAGCATTTTTAGATTCTTTAAAATTTAGAATCAGAGGTTGCAATCAGTTCAAATTTTTCCTCTTTGTAAAGTGCAAATGTATGAAATGAATTTGAATTGAAAATTATTCTTAACTTTTTTTTGAATATTTTTTTTAAAAATCAAACTGATATTTAAATCAATCAAAGTTTAATTAACTGTATAATTTAATTTTTAATGAAAATAAATCTATATTTTTAAATAATTATAACAAAAATTAGAAAATTTATCTAAAATATTTTGATATGCAGAAAATTATTTTACATTTGTAAAAAATTAATCAACCAAAAAATGAAACTTAATATTTGCAATATGTGTTATATGATGATGTGGAGCAATCCCGCATAGACAACTATTTTGTAATTTTAAAAACTAAATTATACCAAATAGAACCTCTGCAAACCGCAGAGGTTTTTTTTTAGCCCACCCCCCCCAACCCCTCCAAAGGAGGGGTTCAAAAAAAGAATAAATGAAAAATATAAATAAAATGATGATGTATTGTATGATGTGCTGTTGCGCACCAAACCTTCATTATCAAAAGCCAAAGAGATAATCTCTTAATTATAGACAAACTATAAAGTCCTTTTGGTAATATTCCAAAAGGACTTTTTTATTGCCAATCCTAAATCCTTCTCAAATGGAAGGACTTTTTAAAGTATTAATTCTCAATACAAATAATCTTAATGCTAAAAATTTAACGTCTACAAATCTTATTTCAAAAAGTCTAAAATCTTAATTCTTACTACAAATAATCTTAATACTAAAAAAAAATGAGCACACAAAAATTCGCAACAAACGCATTGCACGTTGGTCACGACACCACCAAAAACACTGGAACCAGAGCTGTCCCAATTTATCAAACATCGTCTTATGTTTTTAACAATTCCGATCACGCATCTAATTTATTTAGCTTGTCTGAAGCAGGATTTATTTACACGCGGTTGAATAATCCAACTAATGATATTCTCGAACAAAGATTGGCAAAACTCGAAGGCGGAATTGGCGCAGTAGTTACTGCATCTGGTACAGCTGCAATTGCTACAACACTTTTGGTTTTACTAAAAGCAGGCGATCACATTGTTGCATCGAGCAGTTTATATGGCGGAACTTACAATTTGCTAAAAGTAACTTTGCCACGATTAGGCATTACAACAACATTTGTAGATCCTTCAAATCCTGAGAATTTTACATTAGCAACTCAAGAAAACACGAGAGCATTTTTTGCCGAAAGTCTTGGAAATCCAAATCTTGATGTTCTCGATTTAAAAGCCATTTCGCTCGAGGCAAATACCTTCAAAGTGCCTTTTATTGTTGACAATACGGTTGCTACACCCTATTTATTGAACCCAATTGAACACGGAGCCAATATTGTAATTCATTCGTTAACCAAATACATCACTGGAAATGGAACATCGCTTGGTGGCGCAATTATCGATGCTGGAACTTTTGATTGGAGCAATGGGAAATTTCCTGAATTCACTGAACCTTCAGCAGGTTATCACGGTTTGAAATATTACGACGTTATTGGCGCAGCTTCATTTATTGCCAAAGTCAGAATCGAAGGTTTGAGAGATTTTGGGGCGGCTTTGAGTCCATTTAATGCTTTTCAAACTATTCAAGGATTAGAAACTTTGTCAATCCGAATTAAAAAACATTCCGAAAACGCCTTAGAATTAGCAAAATGGTTGCAAATGCAAACCGAAGTTGCTTGGGTCAATTATCCTGGTTTAGAAAATAATAAATATTTCGATTTAGCCAGAAAATATTTGCCCGAAGGTCAAAGCGGCGTAGTTACTTTCGGATTAAAAGGCGGATTTGAAGCAGCCAAAAAAGTGGCTGACGAAACCAAATTATTTTCGCTTGTAGCCAATATTGGCGATACTAAATCATTAATTATTCATCCAGCAAGCACCACGCACCAACAATTATCAGATGACGAACAACTATTAACTGGCGTTTCAAAAGATTTGATTCGATTATCGGTTGGATTAGAAGATATCGAAGATTTAAAAGCCGATTTAAAAGCTGTTTTCGAAAGAATTCCTGTTGAAAAATTAGTATAAAATAACAAATAAATAAAACCTTAATTAACCTTAATTTCTTAATGGTTTAAAATATAAAATAGTAACCATTAAGGAATTAAGGCACATTAAGTTGTTTTGCGAAATATTGGTGCAACTTATTATTAATGATTTACAATAACTAATACACAAAAACTTAATGAACCTTAATCGCTTAATGGTTAGAAAAAAGTAAATATGTTAAAAAAAATTCAAATTCAAAACTGGAATCTAGAAAACGGAAAAACCATCAAAGAAATTCCGATTTTCTATCAAACTTTTGGACAAACTTTAGGAACATCGCCTCTAGTTTTGGTCAATCACGCTTTGACAGGAAACTCTAATGTAGCCAATGAAAATGGCTGGTGGAACGTTTTAATTGGCGACAATAAAACGATAGATACCAATTTTTACACTATTCTGGCAATAAATATTCCAGGAAATGGTTTCGATGGAAATCCCGAAAATCTAATTGAGAATTACAAAGATTTTACCATTCGAGACATCGCAAACATTTTTTGGAAAACCATTTTCGAATTGAACATTCAAAATTTATTTGCCGTAATCGGTGGAAGTCTTGGAGGAGCAATCGCTTGGGAAATGGCAGTTTTAGAACCCAATAAAATCGAAAATTTAATTCCGATTGCAACCGATTTTAAGGCAACCGATTGGATGATTGCCAATGTTTTTTTACAAGATTCTATTTTAAATAATTCTAAAAATCCAATCCAAGATGCTCGTTCGCACGCAATGCTTTTGTACCGAACGCCACAATCTATCAATCAACGATTCAATCGAAAACAATTACACAATCAAACATTCGAAATCGAAAATTGGGTGAATTATCATGGTGGGACTTTAAAAAAACGCTTTACGCTTTCGGCGTATAAATTAATGAATCATTTATTAAAAACAAATGATATTTCTAGAAATAGAAACAATTTTCTAGCTGTCGCAAATGAAATTCAGTCCAATATTCAGATCATTTCGGTCGATTCAGATTTGTTTTTTACACCAGACGAAAATCTAAAATCATACAACGAATTAAAAAAAATCAAGCAAAATGTTTTTTACCATCAAATAAAATCCATTCACGGACACGATGCTTTTCTTATTGAATTCAAGCAATTAGCAAACATTTTAAATCCTATTTTCAACAAAATAAAAACTTTACATTATGTCAAAAATTAAAATAAACATTGTCCTTTTCGGAATCGGAAATGTTGGAGGAAATCTTTTGAATCAAATTATCGAAAGCCACAATTTTTTCTTAGACAAAAGAAAAATTGATTTGCAATTTCCAATTATTGCCAACTCAAAAAAAGCCTATTTCAATCAAGAAGAAAGTATTGAAAATTGGCAAATAAATTTCGAAAACTTAGCAAAAAACTATACCATTCAAGACATTATTGAATATTCAAAAAATCACGAACTTGAAAACTTAATCGCTGTCGATGCAACTGCAAGTCAAGATTTTATCAAAAATTACAATACTTTAATCGAAGCTGGTTTTAATATTGTTGCTGCCAACAAAAAAGCAAATACTCAATCATTAGATTTCTATAAAAATGTACGTCAATATCTAAAAAAATACGACAAATCATTTCTATACGAAACCAATGTTGGAGCAGGATTACCGGTCATCAATACCATTAGAAATTTGTATTTATCGGGCGAAAAATTTTCAAAAATCCGAAGTGTTTTTTCAGGATCAATTAGTTATATTTTCAATCGTTTTTCAACTGAAGAATCAACATTTTCAAACATTTTACTCGATGCTGAACGATTAGGTTTAACCGAACCCGATTCTCGAGACGATTTATCAGGTCACGATGTTGCCCGAAAATTATTAATTTTAGCAAGAGAATTAAATCAAGAAATTGAATTTTCTGACATCAAAATCGAAAGTTTATTATTACCAAATCTCAACGAAAATAATTCATTTCAAGAATTCGAAACCAATAAAAAACTACTCGATAAACCATTCGAGATTGCAAAAATAACTCAATTAGGAACCCATGTTTTAAGATATATTGGCGAAATTGACCTTGAAAATCAAAATTTTATAGTCAAATTAATATCCGAACCCAAAAATTCGACACTTGGTCAATTAAAAGGAGCCGATAATCTCATCGAAATTTATACTGAATCTTATGGAGAAATTCCAATCGTCATTCAAGGCGCAGGCGCAGGCGGAATAGTTACTGCACGAGGAGTTTTATCTGACATTCTAATCATTTCAGACCAATTAAAAATAAAAGAATTCGTTTTTTCTTAAAATTATTTGCAAAACCAATTTCTATTCCATTACTTTGTACTGTTCTTAAAATTATTGTTTGTTATCACGAAAGCTGGAGAGATTAGACTCGATGAAAGCTTAGCAACCTCCGCCACGGCGTAAAGGTGCTACATTCTATTCGCCACAGCGGAACAGATAACCCTGAGAATTCTCTCAACTTTCCACATAACACATACTATTTTTATAACGCATCAGATTTTTTTTCTGGAGCTGTTTCCTGCTATTCGCTTGTATCTTTTTCTCAATTGCCACGGGTTTAAACCCGTGGCAATTGAGAAAAAGGATACCACTTCTATCAGGGCTAGAGCATCAGTTTTAATATGAACATTTATTTAAAAATAAAAAACTTTGTGAACTTTGTGAAATAACCTTTGTGAACTTTGTGGTTAGAAAAAGACTATGACAAAAATACAAGAAGAAATTAAATCAAGAATCCTAATCCTAGACGGAGCGATGGGAACAATGTTGCAACGCCACAATTTCTCAGAAGAAGATTTTCGTGGCGAACGATTCAAAAATTTTGAACATCCATTAAAAGGAAACAACGATTTATTGTCAATTACCCAACCCGAAGCTGTCAAAGAAGTACACCGCCAATATTTTCAAGCCGGAGCAGATATTGTCGAAACCAATACTTTTTCAGGTACAACAATCGGAATGGCAGATTATCATCTCGAAGATTTGATTTATGAACTCAATTTTGAATCCGCCAAAATAGCCCGTCAAGTAGCCGATGAGTTTACCGACAAACCAAGATTTGTAGCTGGAGCAATTGGTCCAACAAACCGAACGGCATCAATGTCGCCAGATGTCAACGATCCAGGATTTCGAGCTGTAACTTTCGATGATTTAAAACTTGCCTATAAACAACAAACCGAAGCTTTAATCGACGGTGGTTGCGATGTGTTATTAGTCGAAACCATTTTCGATACATTAAATGCTAAAGCCGCACTTTTCGCAATTGAAGAAGTAAAAGAAGAACGCAATATTGATATTCCAGTTATGGTTTCTGGTACAATTACCGACGCATCTGGACGAACACTTTCGGGACAAACTGTCGAAGCATTCTTGATTTCGATTTCGCATATTGATTTGTTAAGCATTGGTTTCAATTGCGCTCTTGGTGCCGACCAGTTAAAGCCTTATCTTAAACGATTGTCAATGAATACTAACCTTAATATTTCGGCACATCCAAATGCTGGATTGCCAAACGCTTTCGGACAATACGACCAAACGCCAGCCGAAATGCAAGATTTAATTCGGGAATATTTACAAGACAATTTAGTCAACATTATTGGTGGTTGTTGTGGCACAACGCCAGATCATATAAAATTAATCGCCGAAGTCGCAGCAGAATTTAAAACTAGAAAGTAGATGACTTATATTCAAGAAATAAAACAAATTCTTGCTCAAGCACGTCAAAAAAGCTACCAAGCCATTAACATAGCTATGGTCGAAGCCTACTGGAATATTGGACGAAAAATTGTATTAGAAGAACAAAACGGCAATCAAAGAGCCGATTACGGCAAAGAAATTCTAAAAAATTTATCGCTCGAATTAACCAAAGAATTTGGCAAAGGATTTTCTGAAAGAAACTTGAGAAATTTTAGACAGTTTTATAACTGTTTTCCAGAAATTCAAATTTGGCAGACACTGTCTGCCAAATTGAGTTGGTCTCATTTTCAATTAATTATGAACGTTTCTAACAAAAATGCGCAACTCTATTACATCAATGAAGCTTCAGAAAATATGTGGTCTGTTCGAACTTTAGACAGAAACATTTCTACATTATATTATCAAAGATTACTGTCATCACAAGACAAAACAATTGTCGAAAACGAAATGCTTGAAAAAACAGAGCCGTTTCAAATCAACACATTGGATTTCATTAAAAACCCTTCAGTTTTAGAATTTCTGAATCTTCCAAACAATCTCAATTATTCAGAACAAGAATTAGAAAAGGCATTGATTGACAATATCCAAAAATTTATTCTCGAACTAGGCAAAGGTTTTGCATTCGTAAAACGCCAAGAATTAATACGAACAGAAACGGCTGATTTTTATGTTGACTTAGTTTTTTACAATTTTATTCTTAAATGTTTTGTCATCATAGACCTCAAAACCAATAAAATAACCCATCAAGATATTGGACAACTTGATATGTATGTCAAAATGTATGACGATTTAAAAAAACAAGAGTCCGACAATCCAACCATCGGAATTTTATTGTGCACAGAAACCGACAAAACCATTGCTAAATATTCTGTTTTAAACCAAAACCAACAACTTTTTGCGACCAAATATTTGCCATATTTACCAACAGAACAAGAGTTGATTGACGAAATCGAAAGAGAGAAGTTGAATTTAAAACTATCAAACAAGAATAAATTTTAAAAATGTTAGAAAAAAAATATCTGCAACTCTCAGGTTTAGAACCATTAACGATAACACCTGAATCCTTTTTTGTTAATATTGGCGAACGAACTAATGTTACTGGTTCACGTAAATTTCTTCGACTAATAAAAGAAGAAAAATACGACGAAGCACTTTCTGTGGCACGTGATCAAGTTGATGGTGGCGCACAAATCATCGACATTAATATGGACGAAGGAATGCTCGATGGCGTTTATGCAATGACAAAATTCCTAAATCTTATTGCTTCTGAACCAGATATTTCTCGTGTACCAATAATGATTGATAGTTCTAAATGGGAAATTATCGAAGCTGGATTAAAAGTAGTTCAAGGCAAATCGGTTGTCAATTCTATTTCATTAAAAGAAGGCGAAGCACAATTTATTCATCATGCCAAGTTGGTTAAACGATATGGCGCAGCAGTAATTGTAATGGCATTTGACGAAAAAGGTCAAGCTGATAATTACGAACGACGCATCGAAATTTGCAAAAGAAGTTATGATATTCTTGTCGATAAAGTTGGTTTTCCAGCCCAAGACATCATTTTTGATCCTAATATTTTTCCTGTTGCTACAGGAATGGACGAACACAAACTAAATGCTTTAGATTTCTTTCGAGCCACAAAATGGATTCGTGAAAACTTGCCTTATGCTCATATTTCTGGTGGCGTGAGCAATGTTTCGTTCTCTTTTCGTGGAAACGATAAAGTTCGTGAGGCAATGCATTCGGCTTTTTTATACCACGCCATTCAAAACGGAATGACAATGGGAATCGTGAACCCAGAAATGTTAGAAATTTATGATGAAATAGACAAAACATTACTTGAACACGTTGAAGATGTTTTGCTTAATCGTCGTGATGATGCAACCGAAAGGTTACTCGATTTAGCCGAAAGTTTCAAGGGAGATTTCAAAGCCAACGAAAAAGCAATTCAAGAATGGAGAAATGATAGTTTTCAAGAACGATTAATTCATTCGTTAGTAAAAGGAATTGATGAATTTATTGAAGAAGATGTCGAAGATGCACGACAAGGTTCTAAAAAAGCAATCGATGTAATCGAAACCCATTTAATGGCTGGAATGTCAGTTGTAGGAGATTTATTTGGTTCAGGAAAAATGTTTTTGCCACAAGTTGTGAAGTCTGCGAGAGTAATGAAAAAAGCTGTGGCTTATTTATTACCTTATATAGAAGCAGAAAAAGTGGGAAAATCATCATCGGCTGGAAAAATATTGATTGCAACAGTAAAAGGTGACGTTCATGATATTGGGAAAAATATTGTATCGGTTGTTATGAGTTGTAACAACTTCGAAATGATAGACTTAGGTGTTATGGTGCCACCAGAAAAAATAATAGCAGAAGCCATAAAACACAATGTTGACATCATCGCTTTGAGCGGATTAATCACGCCATCGTTGGATGAAATGGTTTATTTAGCCAAAGAAATGGCTAGAAATAAAATGACAATTCCACTCATGGTTGGCGGAGCAACGACCTCACGAGCCCACACGGCAGTGAAAATCGCACCCGAATATCCGTTTACTGTTTTGCACACAACCGATGCTTCAAAAGCAGTAGCTGGGGCAAGTAATTTAATGCAAAAAGATACAAATATCGAATTCAAAAAAAGTGTTCGAGCAGAATATGACAAACTTAGAGAAGGTTATTTGAATAGAAGTCGTGATAAAAATTACTTATCTTTCGAAGATGCCCGTAAAAATAAATTAAAACTCGATTGGGAAAATTACAAACCCGTAAAACCAAATTTTATTGGAACAAAAAGCATCGAAGTAGATTTAAAAGACTTAGTGGATTTCATCGATTGGACACCATTTTTTCAATCTTGGGAATTGTTTGGAAAATACCCTGCAATATTAACAGATGCAGTTGTAGGAGAACAAGCAACAGCCGTTTTTGCAGATGCACAAAAAATGCTCAAACAATTATTATCAGAAAAATGGTTAACTGCAAAAGGCGTTTATGGAATTTTTGAGGCAAATACAGTAAACGACGACGACATTCAAATTGTTACTTCGAGCGCAGTCGAGAAATTTTTGAGTTTAAGGCAACAAAGTTTGAAAACCGCTGACGCACCAAACATTGCCTTAGCCGATTTTATTGCTCCGAAAGATTCTGGAATTCAAGATTATATGGGTTGTTTTTGCGTAACAACGGGTTTTGGAGTTGACGAAAAAGCGTTGGAATTTGAAAAAGATTTAGACGATTATAATTCTATTTTAATAAAAGCATTGGGCGACCGTTTTGCGGAAGCATTTGCCGAATATTTACATTTAAAAATCCGAAAAGAAATTTGGGGTTACGCATCTGATGAAAGTTTATCAAACCAAGATTTAATCAAAGAAGAATACGAAGGCATTCGTCCAGCACCAGGATATCCAGCTTGTCCCGACCATTTAGAAAAACCAACTATTTTTAAATTATTAAATGTAGAAAAAGAAATAGGAGTAATGTTAACCGAAAGTATGGCAATGTGGCCAGCATCATCAGTATCAGGATATTATTTTGGACATCCAGAAAGTAAATATTTTGGACTCGGAAAAATAAAAGAAGATCAAGTAATAGATTACGCCAAACGCAGAGGAATTTCGACTGAAAAAGCTATGAAATGGTTAGCACCAAATATAGCAGAATAAAAAATTGTTTCAAGTTTTAAGTTTCAAGTTGTTCAATTAACTTGAAACCTAAAACTTGAAACTTGAAACAAAATAAAAATGAAAGTAACACAACACATAGAAAACGCAAAAGCAAAATCACTTTTTTCGTTCGAAATTTTACCGCCTTTAAAAGGTCAGAATATTCAATCAATATTTGATGGAATAGATCCATTGATGGAATTTAATCCGCCATTTATTGATGTAACATATCATCGAGAAGAATACGAATACAAAGAATTGCCTAGCGGATTACTTGAAAAAAAGATTGTAAAAAAGCGTCCTGGAACTGTTGGTATTTGCGCTGCAATTCAAAATAAATATCCTGTTGACGCAATTCCACATATTTTATGTGGCGGATTTAACAAAGAAGATACCGAAAATCTATTAATCGATTTAGATTTTCTTGGTATTGATAATGTTGTCGCTTTGAGAGGTGATGCACTGAAAACCGAAACGTATTTCAAACCCGAAAAAGCAGGAAATGAATATGCTAGCGATTTGGTTTTGCAAATTGCAAATCTCAATAAAGGAATTTATCTAGATGAAGATTTGCAAAATTCAGCAGAAACTAATTTTTGTATTGGCGTTTCAGCTTATCCCGAAAAACACATGGAAGCACCAAGTTTAGATTCTGATATACATTTTTTGAAACAAAAAATCAAAAATGGTGCAGAATATATTATTACTCAAATGTTTTTTGACAATAAAAAATTCTTTGATTTTGTCGACAAATGTAGAAATGCAGGAATTACAATTCCAATTATTCCGGGTTTAAAACCTATTGCAACGAAAAAACAATTGAATTTAATTCCACATCGATTTTCTTTAGAATTACCCGACGATTTAATTATGTCAGTCGTAAAAGCAAAAGACAATGATGCTGTAAAACAAATCGGAATCGAGTGGTGCATTCAACAAAGTAAAGAAATTGTTGCTGCTGGATTTCCTGCATTGCATTATTATTCAATGGGAAAAGCAGAAAATATCAGAGCGATTGCTAAAGAAATATTTTAATGGTATCTTTTAAAATATCAGTTTTAAAAAGGGTTACATATCATTTTCTATAAATTCTTATATATTTGCAAAGATTTCAAATTAGAAAATGAAGCATTTATTCCATTTAATTTTATTTTTAACAACATTTTCATTCGCTCAAGAAAAAAGTGAAACGACTGCTATTGACGCTAGTTTTTTGACTGGAAATGTTTTAATTCATTCTAAAGATGTTGCGCCACTAACTGGTCATCCTGAAGGAGTTATGTTTATTTTTTCTAGAAAAACTTTCGGAAAAGAAGAATGGCAACGGGCATTTAATTATCCCGATTATGGTGCTTATTTTTTATACCAAGATTTCAACAATCCATTTTTAGGAAAAAATTATTCGATTGGTGCACATTACAATTTTTATTTTTTGAAACGAAGATTGACTTTAGACGTTGCTCAAGGAATTACATACATTACAAAACCTTATGACAAGGAAACCAATAACAAAAACAAAGCTTTTGGTTCGCCAGTTATTGCCAATATAAATTTGAGTTTGCAATATAAAAAAGAAAGAATTTTGGATAATTTTGGATTGCAAACTGGTTTTATTTTTACGCATTATTCAAGCGGTCGATTCAAGGCTCCAAATTCAGGAATTAATACTTTTAATGTCAATTTAGGATTGAATTATAATTTTGATAAAACCCAAAAATTTGTAGTTGATTCGACAATTTCTAAGATAAATTTTCGTGAAAATCTGAAATATAATATTGTTCTAAGATCTGGTTTAAATGAAAGTTCTATAATTAATTCTGGGCAATATCCATTTTATCATGTTGGTTTTTATGTCGATAAACGAATATCTAGAAAAAGTGCTTTTCAACTTGGAACCGAAGTCTTTTTTTCGAATTACACCAAAAACTTCATTAAATACCAGTCCGTTGCTTATCCTGATAAAAATATTGACCCAAATACCGATTATAAAAAAATAGGTTTATTTGTCGGTTATGAAATGTTTATAAATCGATTGTCATTCGAAGCACAAGTTGGCTATTATGTTTATCAACCATTCAAATTTGATATTCCTGTTTATGATCGAATTGGAATTAAATATTATGTTGCACCAAAAATTTTCACAGGATTTTCTTTAAAAACCCACGGATTTCTTGCCGAAGCATTCGAATTTATAATTGGAACAAGATTTTAATTTTCATCAAATGAAAAAAATAATAATTTTATTTTTAATTTTTGTTCTTGGCTGTTCCAAACCTAGCGATTGCATAGAAAGTGCTGGAAATGAAGTTGTAAAAGAATTTTCGGTTGCCAATTTCGATAAAATAAAAGTTTACAAAGGAATAAATTTGGTAATTACACAAGGAAATATTCAAAAAATTGCAGTAAAAACAGGCGAGAATTTAATGTCCGATATTGATGTAAAAGTAGAAGATAATATGCTGATTTTAAAAGACAACACAACTTGCAATTGGGTTCGCGAATATGGTCAGACGACGATTTATGTAACAACGCCAACATTAACAGATATATTTTGCAAAACCGAAAAAACCATTTCTTCCAACGGAATTTTGACTTTTCCGATTATTCGTTTAAATGCTATTGATTTAACAGACGGTGCAGCAACAGGCGATTTTAAATTACAAATAGAAAATAATCAATTGGTTATAGAAACAAATAATGTTGCCAATTTTTATATTTCTGGAAAAACCAAAGATTTTCAAGCCAATTTTTATGAAGGAAACGGACGAATCGAAGCTGCAAATTTATTAGCCGATAACATCAATGTTTTTCATCGTGGTTCAAATGATATGATTTTGAATCCACAAATTAAAATGACTGGAAAAATGGTTTCAACAGGAAATATTATTTGCAAAAACCCAAATGTTATAAATGAAGTTGTTTCATTATTTCAAGGTCAGGTTTTATTTAATTAGTTTTCAGCTTTAAGAAATTTTGAGACAGAAGCTAAAAAACTAAGATGTTATTTCTCTAAAAACAGCTTCAAGATTTTTATTTTTTTGATTCAATTGCAAAGTTTTTAAACCATTGTCATAAGCAAAATCAAAAACGGTTGGACGCATATCTTTATCTGATAAAAATACCAATTCCCAAACAAAATCATGTGTGTTTTTATAAGTTTTTAAATGTGGAATTCTTGCAACAGCTTCTTCTTCGATTTTATAATCGAATTCAACTTCAATAACTTGCTCTTTATCAGCCGAAATTAAATTATCTAATTTTTTATCGGCAACAATCACACCTTTATTAATAATTATTACGCGGTCGCAAATGGCTTCGACTTCTTGCATAATATGCGTCGATAGAAAAACTGTTTTGTCTTTACCAACATTTTTTATTACATTTCTAATTTCAAGTAATTGGTTTGGATCAAGTCCAGTTGTGGGTTCATCTAAGATTAAAACATCAGGATTGTGCAAAAGTGCATTGGCCAAACCAACACGTTGGCGAAAACCTTTTGACAATTGACCAATTTTCTTGTGACTTTCTAATGACAATCCAGTTAAAACAATTACCTCTTCGATTCTTGAATTAGCAATTTTATAAACCGAAGCGTTAAATTCTAAATATTCACGAACATACAAATCTAAATACAAAGGATTGTGTTCTGGCAAATAACCAACTGATTGTTGCACAGATTTTTGACTAGCAACAACATCAAAACCATTTACATTGGCTTCACCAGAATCAGAACCAATATAAGTTGTCAATATTTTCATTAAGGTAGATTTTCCTGCGCCATTTGGACCAAGAAAACCAACTATTTCTCCTTTCTTGACAGAAAAAGAAATGTTATCAAGGGCTTTTTGAGTGCCGTAAGATTTTGAAATATTTTTAACTTCGATTGACATAATAATAAAATTGTTTGATACAAAAGTAAGTAGAAAAATTTAATAATTTATTTCAGTATTAATTTTTAGATAGATACATTTACATTAAATATAAAAAAATGAAGAAATTAATCTTATTATCAATAATTTTTCTTGGTTTATTTGCTAAAGCTCAAATAAAACCAAAAACTTTTAATTCTGAAATTATCAGAATCGAAACTGAATTATCGTCAGATAAAATGGAAGGTCGTGCCATGTTTACTAAAGGAATCGATTCTGCTTCAAAATTTATTGAAAAAGAATTTAAGAAAATTAACTTGCATAAATTCAACGAATTAGCGAATTACCGTCAAGAATTTAATGTCGAAGGAAAACCTGCCAACAATGTAATCGGAATCTTAAAAGGAAAATCTAAACCCGAAGAATTTGTAGTTTTCTCTGCCCATTATGACCATTTAGGAATGGTAAAATCGGGAAAAGATAAAATTTATAATGGTGCCAACGACGATGCATCGGGCGTAACGGCTGTAATTGCTTTAGCAAAACATTTCAAGGAAATGAATATTAACGAACGAACTTTAGTTTTTGTAGCATTTACGGGCGAAGAAACTGGCGGATTTGGAGCCAAACATTTCTCTCAAAATATCAATGCTGATAAAGTTATAGCCATGTTCAACATCGAAATGATAGGAACAGAAAGCAAATGGGGCAAAAATTCCGCATATATAACTGGTTATGACAAATCTGATTTTGGAGAAATTTTACAGAAAAACCTAAAAGGTTCTGAGTTTAAATTTTATCCAGACCCATATCCGAATGAGCAACTTTTTTATCGTTCTGACAATGCAACTTTGGCATATTTAGGCGTTCCTGCTCACACAATTTCGACTTCTAAAATGGATATTGAGCCACATTATCATCAACTTGACGATGAAGTTTCGACTTTAGATTTAGACAACATGACCGAAATTATAAAATCATTAATTATTAGTTCGCAAAGCATAATTCTAGGAAAAGATACACCAACAAGAGTTTCAGAAAAATAAAAACGTTTAGTTGCATATCTTTGTCAAAGTTTTAAAACTTTGACAAAGATTTTGTTGAGTAAATATTAGGGTTATTATAATTTTTAAATAAAAAATTAGTTTTATTAAATTAAAATACTAAATTAGCATAAAATAAAAGACAATGAACAATAACCAATCATATTATAGCAATTCATTTTATAGCTTCTGGAAAAGAAGTAAGGATTGTTATGTGGTTATTGAATAAATTATTAATTCAAACAAATTATACAAAACAATCCTGATGAAAATCAGGATTTTTTTTTGGAAAACTTTGTCAAAGTTTCAAACTTTGACAAAGTTGAAAAGTTGAAAATTTAAAAAAATGAATACAAAAATAGCAATACAAGGCATAAAAGGTTCGTTTCACCATCAAGTGGCGCAGGAATATTTCGATTTAAATGTCGAAGTTGACGAATGTCTTTCTTTCGAAGAATTGGTAGTTAGTTTATTAAAAAACAAATCTAATCAAGCAATCATGGCAATTGAAAACTCTATTGCTGGTGCAATTATTCCGAATTATGCTTTGATTGATAAAAATAATTTAGAAATAATTGGAGAATATTATCTAGACATCCATCAGAATTTAATGGCCTTGAAAGGTCAAAAAATCGATGATATTACCGAAGTACATTCTCATCCAATGGCATTGTTGCAATGTATGGAATTCTTGAAAAAATATCCGAAAATAAAATTAGTCGAAGATAAAGATACTGCCGAAACCGCCAGAAGAATTAATCAAAAACAGTTAAAAGGAATTGCGGCTATTGCTAGTAAGACCGCATCGCAAATGTATAATTTAGAGATATTAGCACCCGAAATTCAAACCATTAATAATAATATGACAAGGTTTGTAATTATTTCTAAAAATAAAATTGAAACCGACAAATCAAATATAAATAAAGCATCATTAAAATTCGAATTAGATCACAAGCGTGGAAGTTTGGCCGCAATTTTGAACGTAATGAGCGATTGTAAATTGAATTTAACCAAAATTCAATCGCTACCAAAAATAGAAACACCATGGAAATATTCTTTTTTTGTAGATGTAACCTTCGACGATTACAATGATTTCGTAAAAGCAAAATCAATTATAGAAATTATGGCAGAATATTTTAAAGTTTTAGGTCAATATGAGAATAAAATTAAATAGTATAAAAAATTCGCTAATTCGTGGTATATAATTATGATTCAATTCGCTAAAAGACTAGAAACTGTCGAAGAATATTATTTCTCGCACAAACTTCGTGAAGTTCGCCAATTGATATTGGAAGGAAAACCGATTATCAATATGGGAATCGGAAGTCCAGATTTGCAACCATCTAAAAAGGTAATTGCTGCAATTCAACAAGCAGTTACCGACGAAAATGCGCATCAATACCAATCCTATCAAGGTTTGCCAGAATTGCGCCAAGGAATTGCCGGTTTTTATAAGAATAATTATAATATTGATTTAGATTTCAGTTCCGAAATTTTGCCATTAATGGGTTCCAAAGAAGGAATTATGCACATTTCATTGGCTTTTTTGAATGAAGGCGACGAAGTTTTAATTCCAAATCCAGGTTATCCAACTTATAGTTCGGTTGCCAATTTGGTTGGTGCAAAACCAATTTATTACGATTTAATCGAAAAAAACAATTGGGAACCCGATTTTGAAGCGTTAGAAAAACAAGATTTATCAAAAGTAAAATTGATGTGGGTTTCTTATCCGCACATGCCAACTGGTGCGTCTGGTAACCTAAAATTGTTTGAAAAATTGGTACAATTTGCAAAAAAACATTCGATTTTATTGGTAAACGACAATCCTTATAGTTTTGTTTTAAATAATAATCCGATTTCGATTTTGCAGGTCGCTGGTGCAAATGAGATTGCGATTGAATTGAATTCACTTTCAAAAACTTACAATATGGCAGGTTGGCGAGTGGGAATGGTTTCTGGAAAAAAAGAATTCATAGATGCCATTTTGAAAGTAAAAAGTAATATGGATTCTGGAATGTTTTATGGAATTCAGAAAGGAGCAATAGAAGCATTAAAACTAGAAAAATCTTGGTTTGAAGATCAAAATAAAATTTACGATCGTCGTAGAAAACTAACTTTTGAATTGGCAAAAAAACTCAATTGCACGTTTGATGAAAACTCGGTTGGATTATTCGTTTGGGCGAAATTACCATCAGGAATAGCATCTTCGGAGCAATTTATTGATGATATTTTACACAATAAAGACATTTTCATCACACCAGGAACTATTTTTGGTAGTAATGGTGAGGGTTATATTCGGTTTTCACTTTGCGTAGATGAAGAAAAAGTTCAGGAAGCGATTAAAAGATTTTGAAAGCAATATCAATCAAAATAGCAATAACAATGTCAATCAAAAAGGAGAACTAATATTAGTAATAGATTAAACTAATTTTTGATATTGTAATTGTAATTGATTTTTGAAATTGATATTGAAAAACTAAAAATATGAAAATAACAATTATAGGAATAGGATTAATCGGCGGATCATTAGCATTGGATATAAAACATCATTATCCGAAGTCGAAAATCTCTGGGATTGATACCAGCGAAAACCATTTGGCAGAAGCCATACAATTAGGAATAATTGAAGAAAAAGCAACATTCGAAGATTTAAAATTCATCGATTTTGTAATTCTTTCCACGGCAGTAGATGTTTCGGTTATAATTTTGCCCGAGATTTTAGATAAAATTGGCGAAGAAACGTTGGTTTTAGACGTTGGTTCAACCAAATTGCCTATTTGCGAAGCGATTGCAAATCATCCAAAAAGGAGAAATTTTATGGCTTGTCATCCAATTGCAGGAACCGAATTTTCTGGACCAAGTGCAGCGATTTTGGGATTATTTGATAACAAAACCAACATTATTTGCGAAGTCGAAAAAACAACGTTCAAATTGCAAGAAAAAGCGATGGAATTGTTCAAAAAACTCGGAATGCGAATAAGATATATGGACCCGAAATCACACGATAAGCACATTGCTTATGTTTCGCATTTATCACACATTAGTGCATTTATGCTGGGAAAAACGGTAATCGAAAAAGAAAAAGACGAGCGAGATATTTTTGATATGGCAGGTTCAGGTTTTGAAAGTACGGTTCGATTAGCCAAAAGTTCGCCAGCCATGTGGACACCAATTTTCAAGCAAAATAAAACGCAAGTTGTCAAAAGTTTGGACGAATACATATCTAATTTAACAAAATTTAAAACCCTTTTGGAAAACGATAATTATGAAGAATTATATAACGAAATGAAGAATACGAATAGAATTAAGGAAATATTAAAATAATTGTTCTAGGTTGTAAGTTCTAAGTTGCTCAATAACTTACAACTTACAACCTACAACATAGAACACTAAGAAATGGAAAATACAAAACAAATGAGAACTTGGTTAGATGATTTCAAGTTATCACATCCACTAGTAATTGCTGGACCTTGCAGCGCAGAAACCGAAGATCAGGTTTTGAAAATTGCACACGAACTGAAAAATTCTGATGTATCAATATTTAGAGCTGGAATTTGGAAACCACGAACTCGTCCGGGCGGATTTGAAGGCGTTGGAGCCATCGGATTAAAATGGTTGCAAAAAGCCAAAGCCGAAACAGGGCTTTTAATGGCAACAGAAGTTGCTAATGCAACCCATGTAAAATTGGCTTTAGAACACGATATTGATGTTTTATGGATTGGAGCTCGAACTACTGTAAATCCATTTGCAGTTCAAGAAATTGCCGATGCTTTGCAAAATACCGATAAAATTGTTTTGGTAAAAAATCCCGTAAATCCCGATTTGGCTTTGTGGATTGGTGGCGTAGAACGTTTGTACAACGCTGGAATCAAGAAATTGGGCGTAATTCATAGAGGATTTTCGACTTACGAAAAAACCAAATACAGAAACATTCCTGAATGGCAAATCGCAATTGAATTGCAAAGTAAATTTCCTGATTTACCGTTAATAATAGATCCTTCGCACATAACTGGTCGTCGAGACATGATTCAAGAAGTTTCGCAACAAGCACTTGATTTGAATTATGATGGACTAATTATAGAAACTCATTGCGATCCAGACAATGCTTGGAGCGACGCTGCTCAACAAGTTACACCTACCGTTTTAAAACAAATTTTCGAAGATTTAAAAGTCAAAGAAACAACCGTAGAATCTGACGGTTACAACACCGAAATGATAAAACTTAGAGCCAATATTGATATCGCCGATGCCAAATTATTAGAGATTTTAGGCAATCGAATGAAAGTTTCTGAACAAATTGGAGCCCTTAAAAAAGCCAATAATGTCGCCGTTCTACAAAACAAACGTTGGAACGAAATTTTAGGAAAAATGATTCTTGATGGCGAAGAAAAAAACTTGAGCGAAGAGTTTATCTTGAAATTATTCAAAGCAGTTCATCAAGAAAGTATAGCACATCAGGAAAAAATTATTAATGCGTAAATTCTTAAAATTTTATTCGTATAATTGCAAAAAATTAAATCCCTAAAAATGAAAAAATTATTATTAGTAATTGTAACTACATTACTACTCGTTCCCAAAATTAATGCCCAATACAAAATTGACAATTTATCGATGGAGTATGGCGAAGAGATTACAGAAGAAAAAGGAAAAATTGTAAAAATTATTGGAGAAGCTAACAATAAGATTTATGCACTTGGATTAAAAGGTAAAAAAGATTATTTTTTAAAAATATTTTCTTCAAAAGAAATGAAATTAATATCAAATAATCCGATAGTTTTACCAGAATTTAAAGACAGAGATTTAGATTTTGAAGAAATACTATTAATAAATAGTAAGTTATATTTAATTGGAAGTGTTTACCACAGAAAAGACAAAGTTTTTACATTAATAGGAATAGAATTTTCTGAAAATGGTGTGTTAAGCGAAAAAACTACAACATTATTTGAGTCAACTGTAGCTAGAAGTTCTGACAAAGGTGGTTTTTATTTTAGACTTAACAACAATGAAACTAAATTATTGGTAATGCACACTGCACTTTTCGATAAAGAAGATGCAATGAAGTACGAAGTAAAATTATTTGACGATAACATGAAATCTTTATTTTTTACAGAAGATAAAATATCATATGATGACGAAAAGAGAGATTATCAGTTTTCAATTGCTGACTTTGAAATAAATAATAATGATGACGTATTTTTAGTTGTCAATGAAGGTTTTAGAGATAAAAAGAAAAAAGAAAAAGTTGAAAATTTTGAATTATTTGTTTTCAAAAAAGAATTAAATTACAAAAAAGAAATTGTAAAAATTAATGTAATTGATAAAGAAATCATTAATTGTAAAATGATTTCAACAAATAATGGTAAAATTAAATTAGTAGGTTTTTATTCTGCCGTTAGAGAAAGTGGTAGGTCATTTAAAGAACTTAAAGGTATTTATAATGCTACAATCAATTTACAAACAGTATCAAATGAAAGTATTAAATTTAATGAATTTGATTATGATACAAAAGTAAAACTTCTAGGAAAAAGAAGAGCTGATAAAGGAAAAGACATTAAACCTTTCTACAGCATTCATTCAATTATTGAAAAAAATGATGGTGGATTAATTATTTTATCACAGTTTAGCACTGTATTTGTTGGAAGATCTCAAGGATTTGGACCATTAGGCTTTACTCCTGTTACTTATACAATGAATGAAATTATTGTAAATAGTCTAAAAGAAGATGGTTCACTTGAATGGAGTAATGTTGTTGCAAAAGAACAAGAAGCAGCAATTTCGATGGTATCGTTTAATATTTTTGGAGTTAATAGTAGCGGTAATTTTTCTGTTGGAGTTGGTTTGTCATTACCATTAGGAGTTATGGGAAAAGGTCCTGAATATTTAGGAGCAATTCCAATTTACAAAGATGGTCAACTAAATATTTTATTTAATGATAATAAAAAAAATAAGGGAATAACTGATATTGAAGAGATTAAAGCATTAGGAAACTTTAATAATGCTGTTCCAACACTTTTTGTTTTTGATGATAAAGGAGTTATTACTAGAAAAGACCCTGAGGAAGTTATAAAAAATGAATTAGTTATCCGTCCAGGAATTTTTTATAGAAAAAATCAAAGAGAATACTTAATTTATGCCTCAAGAAAATCTCAAGATAAATTAGGAAGATTTATTTTAGATTAAATTAATTTTAAAACCAGCTTTAAGCTGGTTTTTTTATTTCAATAATGAAATTATTAAATACATTATTTAGACATATTATTATAAACCTCAATCAAGTTAATCAAATTAATTTTTATAAAATAAACTAAAATTGAAATTTTTAAAACAAATTATTGAATCCTGAAAACTTATTTACAACTTTATAATCAATAATTAATGTCGAATTGTAAGACTTTATATTATACATTAAATCCCAATAAAATTTAAAATAATTATTTAATAAATTTGTTTAACTTTGAAATAAAATTTAAAAATTAAAAATTATGGTTTTAGTGATTATTCTTGTGGTTTTGGTTCTTTTTGGTCTTGGCATAATGATGCTTTACAACGGTTTTGTCTCTAAACGAAATATGGTTGATGAGGCTTTTAGTGGAATCGACGTTATTTTGAAAAAAAGATTTGACTTGATACCGAATCTTGTTGAAACCGTAAAAGGTTATGCAAGTCACGAAAAAGAAACCTTAGAAAGTGTTGTCAATCTTAGAAATCAAGCATTAAATACTCAAAATAGCGACGAAAAAATGCAAATTGATAAAAATTTATCACAAGCCGTAACCAAAATTTTTGCATTATCAGAAAGATATCCTGATTTAAAAGCCAACACTAATTTCTTGGCTTTGCAAACCGATTTAGCCGAAATCGAAACCGAAATCGAACGTTCAAAAAGATATTATAACGGAACAGTTCGTGAATATAATATTTCTATAGAATCTTTTCCAGGAAATATTATTGCTGGAATGTTTGGATTTCCTAAGAAAAATTTTCTTGAAATTGCCGATGTTACTCAGCGAGAAACTCCAAAAGTTCAGTTTTAATTTCAAAAAATATTGTTTAAAACCTTTACCAAACTTTTTAATCCTAGCAGGTATTTTAAAACTTGTTAGGTATTTTATATTCAATTCAACCAAAAAAATATGAACTTAAAAAAAATATTTGTAAGTCTTTTTACAATGCTTTTTCTAAGCTTAAATGCACAAGAAAAAATCTTAAATTTCGATACTAAAATTCATATCGAAAAATCAGGAAGCATTCAAATTATTGAAAACATTACGATTAAAGCCGAAGGCGATATATTTAAACGTGGACTTTTAAGAGTTTTGCCATTGATTAGAAAAGACAAAGATGGCAATTCGATTGATGTTGAATATCAAATAAATTCAATCAAGAAAAACGGAAATGTCGAAAATTATTTAACCGAAAAAGAAGGCGAAAACTGGAAAATTTACATTGGCAACAAAGATGTTTTTTTAGACCAAGGTATTTACGAATATCAATTAAGTTATTCTGTGCCATTTCAAATAGGATATTTTGATAATTACGACGAAATTTATTGGAATGTAACAGGAAATGGTTGGGATTTTCCGATAGATAAAGTTTCGTGCCAAATTATGCTTCCTGGCGACAACAACAAGTTCCAAAATGTTTTTTGTTACAGTGGTTTGGCGGGTTCCAAAGCTTCGGATTGTATTAGTTCATTAAACGAAAACAAAACAATTGCAAGTTTCAATGGTTCCAAATTTATGAATTACGAAGGTTTAACAGTTGCAACTTCTTTTGCAAAAGGAATTGTCGATTCACCAACTTCATCACAAAAATCATTTGCTTATTACAAACAAATAAAAACTTTTTTGTGGTCAATAATTTATGGTTTCGGAATGCTAATTTTCTTTTTCTTTAGTTGGAAAAAATATGGAAAAGATCCAAATAAAGCTACAATTATTCCAGAATTTCGACCGCCATTCGATTGGTCGCCAGCAATAATGAGTTATGTTTATAATCGTGAAGTTAACGACAAATCATATATGTCATCGCTAGTAAATATTGCTGTAAAAGGTGCAATGAAAATTAGTTCTACATTAAATAAAGGCATTTTTACAAACAATACCAGTTACGAAATCGAGATTAAAAATCGAAATGTAACAACATTGTCTAAAGAAGAATCTGCTTCTTTCAAAGATTTATCGATAACCGATAAAACCATAATGAATAGTACTAATTATAAAATGTTTGCTAATTCTTATGATTCTTGGTATTCGAGTTTAACTTCTCAAATTAATCTAGAAGAATTTTATCAAAATAATACCAAAAAAAAATGGGTTGGTTTTGCGATTTTTATTATTACTGGATGGGTTTTTATTTTATTATCAAACACAAAAGGTCATATTAACTTAGGTTTCTTTATCGGATTAATTGTTGCATCATCACTTTTGGTATTTTGGTATGCTACAAGCAAAGACTATCTAATTATAAAAGCAATTTTGGCATTTTTCCTTTTCCCGATGACATTTTTTATATTTTTTGCTATTATTCCGTTTCTTGAAATTATACCAATTGTGGTAATAATTGTAGTTTTTATTGCTTTGATATTTTATATGAAAACCATCGGAAAATTCTCCGAAAAAGGTGCAGATGCGTTGGTAAGAATCGAAGGTTTCAAAATATACCTCGAAACTGCCGAAAAAGACCGAATGAATATGTTGAATCCACCTGAATTAACTCCGCAATTATTCGAAGAATTATTTCCGTATGCTATTGCGCTAGATGTCGAAATTAAATGGGGAAAACAATTCGAAAAAGTATTAGAATTAGCAAAATACAATCCAGAATGGTGCCAAGGCGATGATCAATTTTATTTAAGACCGACAATGTTTATTTCGAGTTTAAACGATTCAGTAAGTGAATCGAAAACTGATCCAACAGTTCGAAATTCATCAAGCGATGGTGGAAGTTCGGGAAGTTCTGGCAGCTGGAGTTCAGGAAGTTCTGGTGGAGGAAGTTCTGGTAGTGGCGGTGGCGGTGGTGGTGGCGGTGGCTGGTAAAAATTATTTAATTTACTAATAAACAGTTATTGAATCGTTATTTATTTCAAATTAACTTTCAATAAAATCAATATTTCTGCGACTTGAAAAGGCATAACATCAAAAAAAAATAAAATCTGCTGTTATTTAACATCATTTTATTACTTTTGCACCCGATAAAATTGATAACAAAATTTAAGTTTATGAATACAATAATGATTTATGTGCCAATAGTTATGGCAATCATCGGATTGATTTTTATGCAAATCAAAAAGAGTTGGGTCTTGAAACAAGACGCAGGAGACGGAAAAATGAAAGAAATTTCAGATTATATCTACGAAGGTGCTTTAGCATTCTTAAAAGCAGAATACCGTTTGTTGACTTTCTTCGTTATCGGTGCTAGTGTTGTTTTATTCGGTTTAACTTTATTGCCAGGTGCTACAACTCATTGGTTAATTGTGGTTGCATTTGTAATTGGAGCATTTTTCTCAGCTTTGGCTGGAAATATGGGAATGAAAATCGCTACAAAAACTAACGTTCGTACTACACAAGCAGCCCGTACAAGTTTGCCACAAGCATTAAAAGTTTCTTTTGGTGGTGGAACCGTTATGGGATTAGGAGTTGCTGGATTAGCAGTTCTTGGTTTGACAGGTTTCTTCATCATACTATATAATATGTTTATGGGTGGTGCTTGGACATCAACCGAGGATATGACAATTGTTTTGGAGACTTTAGCTGGTTTTTCTCTAGGAGCAGAATCTATAGCTTTATTTGCGAGAGTTGGTGGTGGAATTTACACTAAAGCTGCCGATGTTGGTGCTGATTTAGTAGGTAAAGTTGAAGCTGGTATACCAGAAGATGATCCTCGTAACCCTGCTACAATTGCTGATAACGTTGGAGATAATGTTGGAGACGTTGCTGGAATGGGTGCCGATTTATTTGGTTCGTATGTTGCAACAGTTTTGGCTGCAATGGTTCTTGGAAACTACGTTATTAAAGATATGGGCGGAAAAATCGATGACGTTTTTGGCGGAATTGGTCCAATTTTATTACCAATGGCAATTGCTGGTTTCGGAATTTTGTTTTCTATCATTGGAACAATGGTTGTAAAAATATCTGATGACAATGCAAAAGAAGCACAAGTTCAAAAAGCTTTAAACATAGGAAACTGGTTGTCAATTGCTTTAACAGCAGTTGCTTGTTATGTTTTGGTAAAATATATGTTGCCAGAAGTAATGACAATGAGTTTCTTCGGAGAAGGAATGGTTGAAATTTCTTCAATGAGAGTGTTTTATGCTACAATCGTAGGATTAATAGTTGGTGGAGCCATTTCATCAGTTACAGAATATTACACAGGATTGGGTACAAATCCAGTTTTGGCAATCGTACAAAAATCATCAACTGGAGCAGGAACCAATGTAATTGCTGGTTTAGCAACAGGAATGATTTCTACTTTTCCAACCGTAATTTTATTTGCAGCAGCGATTTGGGCATCTTACGCTTTCGCAGGATTTTACGGAGTAGCTTTGGCTGCATCGGCAATGATGGCAACAACTGCAATGCAATTGGCAATCGATGCTTTCGGACCAATATCTGACAACGCTGGTGGTATTGCTGAAATGAGCGAATTACCAAAAGAAGTTAGAACAAGAACGGACATTTTAGATTCAGTTGGAAACACAACGGCTGCAACAGGAAAAGGTTTTGCAATTGCTTCGGCAGCATTGACTTCATTGGCATTATTCGCAGCGTATGTTACGTTTACAGGAATCGACGGAATTAATATTTTCAAAGCGCCAGTTTTGGCAATGTTGTTTATTGGTGGAATGATTCCAGTAGTTTTCTCGGCATTAGCAATGAATTCTGTTGGAAAAGCCGCAATGGATATGGTGTATGAAGTACGTCGTCAATTCAAGGAAATTCCGGGAATTATGGAAGGAACTGGAAAACCAGAATATGCTAAATGTGTCGATATTTCTACAAAAGCCGCTTTACGAGAAATGATGTTGCCAGGAATTATGACAATCGGTTTCCCAATTGCAATTGTGCTTTTAGGTAAATTAGTTTATATGAATGATGCTAATGCAAATGCGATTGTAGCCGAAATGTTAGGTGGTTATATGGCTGGAGTTACCGTATCTGGTGTACTTTGGGCAGTTTTCCAAAACAATGCTGGTGGTGCGTGGGATAATGCTAAAAAATCTTTCGAAGCTGGAGTAATGATTAATGGCGAAATGACTTACAAAGGTTCAGATGCGCACAAAGCTGCAGTAACTGGAGATACTGTTGGAGATCCATTTAAAGATACTTCGGGACCCTCTATGAACATCTTGATTAAATTAACTTGTTTAATTGGTTTGGTAATCGCTCCAATTTTAGGTAACGGTTCTGCAGATGGAAAAGATAAGTTTGTAAAAGACTTTAAGGAAGGATATGAAATGAAATGCTCAAAAGACATGGGCAAATGCGATATGAGCAAATGCAAAGACATGACTAAAGAAGAATGTGCTGCTATGTGTGACAGTTTGAAATGTTCTCCAGAACAAAAAGAAGCTTGTCTTTCGCATTATGATGCTGATGGAAAATTTGTAGCTGACAAAAAGGATTGTTGCGCTAAACCAGCAGCAGGAACAACCAGCAAAGACGTTAGAGTTGAAATTACAAACACTAATGGAAAAGCAAAAGCTACAGTTACTACAACAGTAAACGGTACTTCTGCAACTCAAACTTTTGAAGGAACTGAAGCTGAAGTAAAAGCTAAAGTAGATGCTTTGAAATAATCTTAGGATTTTTAAATATTTAAAATGCCTCACAATTTGTGGGGCATTTTTTTTGTCTTTTTTTATATTTGATATTAAGAGGAGGACTGCCAGTGGCAGTCAGGTATTTTTAATTAGTACTGATGAATAGCCTTTGGTCGTAATTAGGTTTTTTTTTATTTAAATTAGCAAAACCAAACCATGCTTCTATGACCACTAGACTAATCGCATTTTTACTTCTTTTTAATGTTGCCTATTCGCAATATTCATTGCCTTTAATTCCGCAGCCAAGGGTAATGACTATAGAAAAATCAGAATTTGTTTTAAATAAGAATACTATTATTCAGGCTGACTCTAATATGTTTGAAGCACAATTCCTCCAACAGGCAATAAAGCAGCAAACAGGTTTGGAGCTAAGGATTCTTCCCTTTACCAAAAAACTGAATAAAATTAGTTTGAGTTGGCTTGTAAATTACCGAGTTCCAAAAGGAACTTATAAAATAAACATTTCGAATAAAGACATTGTTATTTGGGCAGAAACAGATGAAGGTTTTTTCTACGGAGTCCAAACATTACTTCAATTAATACCATCTCAAAAAAGCAGTAAGATACAAATCCATTGTCTCTGGATTGATGACGAACCTAAATACCAATGGCGCGGAATGCACCTCGATTGCGCCCGTCATTTCTTCCCAGTTTCCTTTGTGAAAAAGTATATCGATTATTTGGCGATGTACAAATTCAATACCTTTCATTGGCACTTAACCGATGACCAAGGCTGGCGCATCGAAATTAAAAAATATCCAAAACTAACCGAAGTTGGCGCGTGGCGAAATGGCTCTATGGTTGGGCACTACAGCGAACAAAAATTTGACGACAAACGCTACGGTGGATTTTATACACAAGAGGAAATCAAAGAAGTTGTGGCTTATGCTGCACAACGTCATATCACCATAGTTCCCGAAATCGAAATGCCCGGACATGCAGTCGCAGCGCTAGCTTCCTATCCCGAATATTCCTGTACGAGCGGACCATTTGAAGTTGGAAAAATTTGGGGCGTTTTGGATGATGTGTTCTGTCCCAAAGAGGAAACGTTTACTTTTTTAGAAAATATTTTAACTGAAGTTATGGCTTTATTTCCGTCGGAATATATTCATATTGGCGGTGATGAATCTCCAAAAACACGTTGGAAAAATTGCCCGCATTGCCAAGCCTTAATTAAAAAGGAAGGATTGAAAGACGAGCATGAACTCCAAAGTTATTTCATTCAGCGAATAGAAAAATTTGTCAATAGTAAAGGGCGAAAAATCATTGGTTGGGACGAAATTCTCGAAGGTGGTTTGGCTCCCAATGCTGCCGTTATGAGTTGGCGTGGCACCGAAGGAGGAATAGCTGCCGCCAAACAAAAACATTTTGTAGTGATGACGCCAGGCTCTCATTGTTATTTTGATTATTATCAAGGCGAACCTAAGAATGAACCTCTCGCAATTGGTGGATACATTCCAGTAGAAAAAGTGTATAGTTTTAATCCAACGCCAAAAGAATTAAACTCCGAAGAAGCCAAATATATTCTTGGAGCGCAAGCCAATGTTTGGACCGAATATATGGAAGATGCTCAAAAAGTAGAGTACATGGTTTTTCCGAGAATCATGGCGCTTTCCGAAGTGCTGTGGGGAACTTCAAATTCTGAGAAATATGTCAATTTTCAAAACCGAATGATACAACAGTTTGCCACTTTAGATAAAAAAG
>JAYTMQ010000031.1:0-16656 GCA_043728355.1 Bacteroidota bacterium | reverse complement strand
TTTCATTATTTATTTAAAAATTCAAAGATATTATATAATGATATATGATTTTTGAAAATGTTTGTTAATGTTTTAAATGAAACACTACAAATCAAATTGTTTGATTTTTCGATATAAAGTTCGTTCAGAAATACCCAATTCATCTGCGGCAGCTTTGCGTTTTCCTTTGTTTTTTTCTAATGATTTCTTAATCATTTCGATTTCTTTTTTGTCAAGTTTCAAGATTTCTTCTACCTCGTCTTCTACGGTTTCGGCAAATTGAAAATCTTCGTTTTCATCAAAATCATCTTCAATTTGATTGTTGAAATTATTGCTTCTTGGCGATTCTTCAAACGAAATTTCACTTTCAGGTTCTTTGTTTCCGTAAATTTTTTGAATCAGATTGGTGTTTATTTCTTGTACTTTTGCTGAACCATTTTTCATTAATTCTAATGTTAACTTCTTCAAATCGTGCAAATCACTTTTCATATCGAATAGAACTTTGTACAAAATGTCTCGTTCGGTCGAAAAATCATTTTCAGATTTTTTGCCAATAACCGATGGTAAATTGCTGCCTTCTTTTGGCAAATACGACAATAATGTGTTTCCAGAAATATCACGATTGGTCTCGAGAACAGAAACTTGTTCTGCCATATTTCGCAATTGACGAATGTTACCCGACCAACGAAATTTTTGTAAAACCGAAATGGCATTATCATCGAGTTTCAATGGTGGCATTTTATATTTATGAGCAAAATCAGCAGCAAATTTCCTAAATAACAAGTGAATATCGTCTTTTCGGTCTCGCAATGCTGGCAATAAAATATCGACTGTACTCAAACGATAATACAAATCTTCACGGAATTTCCCTTTTTCGATTGCATCAAATAGATTTACATTTGTGGCAGCAACAATTCGAACATTGGTTTTTTGAACTTGGCTTGAACCCACTTTTATGAATTCGCCGTTTTCTAAAACACGAAGCAATCGCACTTGCGTTGTTAATGGTAATTCGCCTACTTCATCAAGAAAAATTGTTCCACCATCGGCAACTTCAAAATAGCCTTCACGAGTACCAGTTGCGCCTGTAAATGCTCCTTTTTCGTGACCAAATAGTTCGCTATCAATAGTTCCTTCTGGAATTGCGCCACAGTTTACTGCTATGTATTTCCCATGTTTTCTATGCGAAAGCGAATGAATTATTCTTGGAATATTTTCTTTACCAACGCCACTTTCTCCTGCAACCAATACCGAAATATCAGTTGGAGCAACTTGTATCGCTTTTTCGATGGCACGATTGAGTTTTGAATCGTTCCCAATAATCTCGAATCGTTGTTTTATTGATTGTATTGTTTCCATGATTTATTTTTTGCCACAGATTAAAAAGATTTTCACAGATTTATCTAATATTCTATAAAGCATATCTTTTGTATTGTAATGATTTTGTCTGGAAATTCAATAACAATCCAACTTCAGAATCTGCAAGTTTTAAATAATTAAGTATTTGAGCTATATGCTCATTAGAAAATTCTTTTACAGCTTTAATTTCCAAAACAATATCTTCATTTACCACAAAATCAGCATAAAATTTATGAGGCAAAATTTTGCCTTTGTATTCAATTTTAAATTCTTTTTCTCTTTCGAATTGTATTTTATTCTCCTTAAATTCAATTTCTAAAGCATCTTTATAGACTATTTCTAATAATCCTGGACCAAGAATTCGATGAACTTCCATACAGAGTCCAATAATTTTATAAGTTTCAGCTTCTCTATATCCTTCCATTATATTTGTTTTTTTATTTTCTGATAATAAAACTCAATTTATTTTTTAAAAATCTGTGAAAATCTTTTTAATCTGTGGCAAATTGATATTAATTCATTTCAGAATACCCAACCGCAATTCCCTTCAAAGTGCCACTCGTGCAACTCTCAATTTTCACATTCACAAAATCACCAATTTTATAATCTTCTTTTGGAAAAACAACAGTAATACTTTGCGAATTTCGTCCAGAAAATTCATCGTTAGATTTTTTTGACACTTTTTCGACCAAAACTTCTACGGTTTGCCCAATAAATTCTTCGCTGCGCACCCAAGCGTGTTTTTGTTGCAAATCGACAATTTCTTGCAATCTTCTGGCTTTGGTTTCTTCAGGTACATCGTCTTCCATTTTACGTCCAGCTAATGTTCCTGGTCGTTCAGAATAACTGTACATATAACCAAAATTGTATTTTACATATTCCATTAATGATAAAGTATCTTGATGATCTTGTTCGGTTTCAGTTGGAAAACCTGCAATCATATCTTGACTAATCGAACAATTCGGAATTATTTTTCTGATTTTATCAATCAAAACCATGTATTCTTCTCGAGAATGCAAACGGTTCATTTCTTTGAGAATTCGATTGCTACCAGATTGGACCGGCAAGTGAATGTGTTTGCAAATATTTGGATATTTGGCAATAATATGCAAAATACTTTCGTGCATATCCTGCGGATTAGATGTGGAAAATCGGATTCTCATTTTTGGAAAACCAACAGCAACCATTTCTAATAAATTATCAAAATCGACTGCTGTTGCTTTTTGCATTTCGGTTGCTTTAACAAAATCTTTTTTTAGTCCACCACCGTACCACAAATAACTATCAACATTTTGACCCAAAAGTGTAATTTCTTTAAAACCTTTGTCCCACAAATCTTGAATTTCAGCAATAATACTTTGCGGTTCACGGCTTCGTTCTCGTCCACGTGTAAAAGGCACAACACAGAAAGTACACATGTTGTCACAACCACGAGTTATAGAAACTAATGCTGTTATTCCATTGCTCATTAATCGAACTGGCGAAATATCTCCGTAAGTTTCGTCTTTGGATAAAATTACATTTATGGCATCGCGACCTTCTTCGACTTCTGCAAGTAAATTGGGTAAATCTTTGTAGGCATCTGGACCAACAACCAGGTCGACAATTTTTTCTTCGTCGAGAAATTTTTCCTTCAAACGTTCAGCCATACAACCCAAAACGCCAACTTTCATGTTCGGGTTTAAATCTCTTTTTACAGCATTATATTTTTGTAAACGCTTGCGAATAGTTTGTTCGGCTTTGTCTCGAATGGAGCAAGTATTAACCAATACAAGGTCAGCTTCTTCAAGAATATTAGTTGTATTATATCCATTTGAAGAAAGTATAGATGCTACTATTTCTGAATCAGAAAAATTCATTGCGCAACCATAACTTTCTATAAAAAGTTTTTTATAATTTTCGGGTTTATAATCTAAAACCAGACTTTCGCCTTGTTTACTTTCTTCGTGTTCCATATTTTTTATTCTGATGGCAAAGATAATGCAATTAGACTAAATATGACAAGTTGGCAGATTAATTTTTAGATGTAGTTTGATTAAAAACTTGTTAACTCTTTCAAATGAGCTATTGCCTGAATAGGATTTTCGGCTTTGAATATAAAATTTCCAGCAACAAGAGCATTTGCACCTGCTTCTACCAATTGTTTTGCGTTTTTATCGGTTACTCCTCCATCGATTTCTATTAAAGTATCCAAACCTTGTTCATCTATCATTTTACGTAGTTTTCTGACTTTGTTATAAGTTATTTCTTCAAACTTTTGACCACCAAATCCCGGGTTTATTGACATTATCAAAACCATATAACATTCTGATAAAATATCTTCAAGTACAGAAACTGGTGTTGATAAATTAAGAACTACTCCAGCCTTGCAACCTGCATTTTTTATTTGAGTCAACGTTCTGTGAATGTGGATTGTAGATTCGTAATGTACGGTTATTATATCTGCTCCAATTTTCGCAAACTCTTCAATGTATCTTTCTGGTTTTTCGATCATCAAATGAACGTCTAAAGGTTTGGTTGCATGCTTTTTTATGGCTTCGATAACTGGCATTCCATAAGAAATGTTTGGCACAAAATGTCCATCCATAACATCAATATGAAACCAATCAGCATCAGAATTGTTTATCATTTCAATATCACGTTGCAAATTGGCAAAATCTGCCGCTAGTACTGATGGAGCAATTATTGTTTTCATTATATTGTTTATTATTTTAATTTTGTATTTGTTGCAAAGATAGATTTTTTGAGATGATTTTAAGTCAAGACATTTGCTTTTAAATATAATAAAAAAGTTGCTACTAATTTTTACTTAAAATCTAAGTTTTAATTCTAAAAATCTAAATGAAATTCCTTAAATAAATTTTAACTAATTTATTTATTTAAATTCCTTAAATTAAATAACATTTTCTATATTTTCAGTTTTTTAAGTAAAAAATTGAAAACATTACTTATTGAAGTTTTTGAATCATCGAATTTTTTAATACATGAAATATTTAAAATAAAACACTAACTTTCACCAATTAATCAATAAAACTTAAATCATAAACATTAGCTTAATTTCTATTTAATAAATCAAAAATTAATTTTCAAAAAATGAAAAATATTTCAAGATTTATTAAATACCCATTACATCAAAAGGAGAAACTTTTTGAAAATATTTTGTTTGAACAAATTGATAGATCTTAAAAGTTAAAAAACCCATAATAATTCCGCAAGTATAACCAGCAAGGATGTCTATTGGAAAATGCAAACCTAAATAAATTCGGCTATACGAAAATATAAATGGCCAAAAAATTACCAGCCCAAAATATTTATAATGTTTTCTAAAAATTAAATACAAAAAAATAAAAACCGCCATAGTATTTGACGAATGTCCAGAGAAAAAACTGAATGTAGCACTTGGTTTTACGTTTCTGATAATGTCTTTTATATCCAAATCATTACAGGGTCGTAGCCTTTGAAAATGTGCTTTAAAAGCTTCTGTAATTTCATTATTTACTGCTAATAAAACAGAAACGAAAAGCACAATTATCAAAGTTTGTTTGGTTCCAAGTCGTTTGTAAACCAAATAAATCAATAACAAAAAAAATGGTACCCAATTAACTTGTTTAGTAATTATTAACCAAAACGGATCGAAAGTTTCTGAACCAAAACTATTCAGAAAAACCAAGAGTTGTTTGTCTAATGTGATAATTTTTTCTAACATTATAATTGTCGTTTTATTGGTCCAGTTAGGTTTTCGAAATCGTCTTTGACTTTGTTAATTGTCGATGTTGTATCACCCAAAAAGCCTTCTTTAGCTTTGTTAATTTCTGCCGAAATATCCGAAATAGAGTTATCTTCAGAAATAGTATCGACACCTTTTTGAATTTCTGATTTTATTTCGTTTGTTGCATGTTTAAGTTTAGCCATAAACTTACCCAAAGTTCGTGCTATTTCTGGAACTTTATCTGATCCAAAAAGCATTAAAACTACTACAAGAATAAATATTATTTCTCCAAATCCTATTCCGAAATCCATTTTTGTTTTTTGTTTAATGTTGTTTAATTTTGTTCAATTTTGTTCAATTTTGTTCAACTGAATTAAACAACCTTAAACTTTTAAACCTTTTAAACTAATTTTATTATTCAAACTTCGATTTTACAACTTCTTTTGGCCAAGTATTGTTGGTTACATCAATATCGGCGGTTTCGAGTTTTGGGTCGACAACGATTTTTTTAACGATTTTTTCGGTTGCGAATGTTCTTGAAACTTCTTTGTCGTTCATTCTCCAAATTTGCGCCGGAAAAGTCTGATTTTCAGTTGTTCCATCTTCAAAAGTTAATTCTACAATAATCGGCATAACCATTTCTCCAGGTTTGTTGAACGTAACTTCATAGAAATAATTTGGCGATTTTAATTTCGCTTTTTCGTCGTTATTGAACTTGTTTGCAACATATTCGTCAAGCGTTTTTACATCTGCAACATTAAGTGCTTTTTTTAAATTGGCAGTTGCTCCTTCACTTCCGTCGGCAACCATAAAAACTTTTGGTCCAGTCATTGCAAACCTGTTTCTTCTGTTAATTTCAGGTGTTTTATAACCTTTTGGTTCGTCGTTGCTGACATAAAATTGTTTCACATCTTTGATTCCGATATCTGTGTAATCGGTAGAATAAAACCAACCACGCCAAAACCAATCGAGGTCAACAGCCGATGCATCTTCGATTGTTCTAAAGAAATCTTCTGGTGTTGGATGCTTGAATTTCCATCGGTTTGCATAGGTTTTGAACGCATAATCGAACAATTCGTGACCCATAATTGTTTCTCGCAAAATATTTAATCCAGTTGCTGGTTTGCCATAAGCGTTGTTTCCAAATTGACGAATAGATTCTGAATTACTCATTATTGGATCAATCATATTTTGGTCGCCCGACATATAAGGAACAATCAATTTTGCTGGTCCACGACGTGACGGAAACTTAGATTCTGTCCATTCTGTTTCGGCAAGATATTGCATAAAAGTATTCAAACCTTCATCCATCCAAGTCCATTGACGCTCGTCGGAATTGACAATCATCGGGAAATAATTGTGTCCAACTTCGTGAATAATTACGCCAATCATTCCGTATTTTACATCATCAGAATATTTTCCGTCAACATCTGGACGACCAAAATTCCAGCAAATCATCGGATATTCCATTCCTTGGTCTTGTGCATTGACCGAAACTGCTTTTGGATATGGATAATCGAATGTATATTTTGAATAAGATTTCAGCGTATGCGCAACGGCACGAGTCGAAAATTGTTCCCACAACGGATTACCTTCTTTTGGATAAACTGATGTCGCCATTACGGTTTTGCCATTTAACTTGACCGCCATTGCATCGAAAATAAATTTTCTTGAAGTCGAAATTCCAAAATCACGAACATTTTCGGCTTTAAACTTCCACGTTTTCTTTTTATCAGAAAAACCTTTTTCGGTAGCAGTTGCTTCGTCTTGAGTAACGATAATTACTGGATTTTCATAAGATGTTTGTGCCAATGCATATCTTTTGACTTGTTCTGGAGTAAAAACTGCTGCACGATTCATTAAATCTCCAGTAGCTTCCATCACGTGATCGGCTGGAACTGTGATATTTACATCGTAATTTCCGAAAGGCAATGCGAACTCGCCTTGTCCCCAAAACTGATTGTTTTGCCAACCTTCAACATCATTATAAACTGCCATTCTAGGGAAAAATTGTGCCAAAACATACAACCTGTTTCCGTCTGTAAATTGCTCATAACCAGATCGTCCGCCATCAATCATATAATTATTGACATTGAACCACCATTTGATATTTATGATAAACTTTTGACCTTTTGGTAATGGTTTGTCTAGATTTATACGCATCATTGTTTCGTTGACCGTATAGGAAATTGGTTTGCCCAAAGCATCTTTTACATAATCGATTTTGAATCCGCCATCGAATTTTTCTTCTAGAAATGCTCTAGAAAAACCCGCAACACTTATTGCTGCTTCTACTTTCGTTTCACGAACCAATGGTGTTTTAGAAGTTTTTGCCATCAGATTCTGGTCTAATTGAATCCATAAATAATCTAATGATTCTTTGGCATTGTTGGTGTAAGTGATGGTTTCTGTTCCGTATAATTTCTTGTTTTTATCGTCAAGCTCAATGTCCATTTTATAATCGGCTTGCTGCTGATAATATTCTGGTCCTGGAGCACCCGAAGCTGTTCTGTACATATTTGGAGTTGCAAATTCGTTGTACATTTGACGGAATTTGTTGCTGTCAACGTGACCCGATTCTTTTGCTTTTGGAGTTTCTTGAGCTAATGCGCTTAAGGCAAGTGAGTAAATTGCAATTAGAAAAATATTTTTCATTATGTATTAATTTCTTTGTGTAAAAGTACTTATTTTTAAAGAATATATAAAATTATTCAACTTTTATCGTATCTTTTGTATTATTTGGTGTCAAAAGCAAACTTTTCTTTATATTATAAATTGTAGTTTGAATGATGTTTTGTTGTTCTAAATTTAATTCAAATAAAGCTGTATTTTGTACTTCTAATGATTTTATTTTAGAAATATCTTTAATATTGAAATAGCAAATTAAAACATTCGCTTCTAGTTCATAACTTAAATAATTAATAGGTTTTGAAACACCATTTACTTTGATTAAAAAATTTTCTGAAACATATTTTTTCATCAATTCAATATCTTCTTTTGTTTCCTCTTTTTCAGAAATATGTGTTTTTTTATTGTATTTTAAAAACAACATATTATTCAAATCATCGATAAAAATTCTTGAAGTTATTTCTAATCGTTTGTCCTTTTGATTGAAGTTTATTTGATAAATCGAAACATAAAATTTATGATAATCTAATGATGATAAACCAACAAATGAAATTAAACCAAAAATTAAAATTATTAATTTTTTCATTTTATTTCATTTTTAAGAGTCATAAATTCTTTATTTTTATTAAATAAAAAATCCATTAATTCGAAAGTTGTCTTGTATCTCGACAAATCTTTTGCGGCGGAATCATTCTCACAATAAACCAAAAACAATCTAATTTCTTCGTCTTTTAATTTCAAAGTATTAATGAAATAAGTATATTTTACTTTTTGCAATACCAATTCTGTAAAACTTACATCTGAATAAAAATCGGTTTGTTTTGGGTTTTTTTTCTTGAATAATTTTAAAGTTTCTTTAAAAAGTCTTATAAAATCCATTCCATCGAAAATGGCGCCATCATAAGTGTTTTTTATTTTTAATTTGGATTTATCATCGTCTTTATATTGTCGGTCAACATATTTCTGAGTATTTTCTGAAATTGGATTCAATTTTTTACCCGAAACTTTAACTTCTTTCAATTGATTGGCGTAAATTTTAAGTTTAATTTTTAATAAATCATTGAAATCTTGTGCAGTTAAAATAATTTTTTTAGGTTCAAACATTAAACTTGAAAAAACTAAAGTGTCATTAACTTTAGAATTAATTTCGAAAATACCTTCGTTTTTTATTATTGTTCCTGTTCGCGAATTAATATTAAATACGACAACATTTTCGACTTTAACTGAATCGCTGTAAACTTGACCTTTTAGTGAAACTCTTTCAGTGAATTGAGAAAATCCAAGTTGAATAAAAGTTAATAAAATGATTGTATAAAAAATTTTCATATAAATTGTGGAATTTTAGGCGAATTTAATAATTTATTTTTCATTCGACTGAAGTTTGTTGAATTTTTGAGCCAATTCTATAATTCTGAAATTGATTTTGGTCTTATTTTTTGATTTTAAATTGGCAACAAATTGAAAATCAGAAATAGCATAATATTGAAAAGCAGTAATTAAATCTTGATTGATTTTTAATTTTTTAATGTAATATTCATCATTATATAAAGTTTTTATTTTCATTAAAAGCATTTCGTTACGCTCAATTTCTAATTGACTTTTTAAGCTTTTTGTTCGACCAGAAACGGCATTAATTATTGGCTCAATCGGAACAGAAAACCCCAATAATCCAGTCATTAAAAGATTGGGTTTTAGTTCGCCAGCATTTTTTAATCGCCTTTCAGCTGGAGTATATTCTTTGGCTGGTTTTTCTAAAATTCCCATTTCGAAAGCATCGATTTTTGGGAATTTCGAGACCAAAACTTCTTCTAATTGTTCAATCCTTTTATTTAGAATAATTACTAAATTATTAGAATCAATATCATCGTGTTCCAAGAATTTTCGCTTGTATTCGTAATTTATTGATGTAAAAACTAGCATATCTTCGGCTTTTGCTAATATCGAAAAAATGCCTTCAACATTCGAAACTGCACTTTTTCCATTAACTAAATTGGTAATTTGAATTCCAGAAACTGGATTGTTGTCGCAAATAATTTTACCCGAAATAAATTTTTCGCTTTGGGCAAATGAAAACTGAATAAAACCAAATATAATGAAAATTAATTGTTTCAAGATTTCTGAATTTTATTGAATTCTTGTGCCAATTCAATCATTCTGAATTTGATTAAAGTCTTGTTTTTGGATTTAATATATCCAATTAATTTCTTGTCTTCAATAACAAAATATTGAAAACCTTTTATCGATTCTTTATTGATCTTTAGTTTTTTTACATAAAAATCATCTTCATATAAATATGTAACTTTAGCTAATAATTTTTCGTTTCGTTCAATTTGCAATTGTTTTTTCAAACTTTCGGTTCGACCAGAAATAATATTTATCAAAGAAGTAACCATTCCTGATCTTGCTTCGTTTAAACGTCTTTCTGCTGGTGTATACGTTTTAATATTCTTGTCATAAATTCCTTCGTCAAACGGATTGCTTTCTGGCGATTTCGAAACAACAACTTCGTCAAGTTGTTCAATTTTTTTGATTAAATTTATTATTAAGTTGTTTGAATCAATATCGTTTTGTTCAAGAAATTTTCGTTTGTATTCGTAATTTATAGATGTAAAAACCAACATGTCTTCTGCTTTTGCCAATATTAAAAAGTTACCATTACTGTCTGAAACTGTACTTTTTTCATTCACTAAATTTGTGATTTGAATATTTGTAACAACATTATTAGCACATATAATTTTTCCAGAAATTAACTTTTCGCTTTGAGCAAATGACATTTGAACTAAAACCAATAAAAAGTAAAAGTAAAATTTAGACATATTTATAATTTGTTTTGTAAAAGTATTGGCATTCGTTCAAAATAAATTGCTAAGGTCATAATAAAAATATGTTAATAAATTTTCAAATAATTAAAACAAAAAAAATATAAATACGTTAAATTTGAAAATAAATTTCGAAAAATGACAAACGCAATTATAGCTAGTACATCAACGATTTTTGGTGGTGAATATTTAGAATATTTGTTGCCCGAGGTCGAAAAATTATTCTCAAAAGCCTCTACAATTTTATTTATTCCTTTTGCTAGACCAAGTGGTATTTCTCATCAAGAATATACAGAAAAAGTAAAATTGGCATTTGATAAAATAAATAAAAAAGTTGTTGGATTACACGAATTTGATGATTTTTCTAAAGCAATTAATAAAGCCGAAGGCATTTTTACTGGTGGAGGAAACACATTTTTGTTGGTCAAACAATTGCACGATAATAATTTAATGACAGTTTTTTCAAATGCTATAAAATCTGGAATTCCTTATTTGGGTTGTAGTGCTGGTTCTAATATTACTGGCATTTCTATGCAAACAACCAACGATATGCCAATTGTTTACCCTAGCAGTTTTGAAACTTTGGGTATAATTCCGTTCAATTTAAATCCACATTATTTAGATCCAGATATTAATTCGACACATAAAGGCGAAACCCGAGAAACTAGAATTAAAGAATTTCATTCGTTTAACGAAACTCCTGTAATTGGTCTTCGAGAAGGAAGTTGGCTCGAAGTTGTTGGCGATGTAATTAAATTAAAAGGTAGCTTAAAAGCAAGATTTTTTGAACAAAATCGAAAAGCAATTGAGATAGAAAGTGGTTATGAGTTTTAGTTAATTCTAAAAATCCTCAAACCGAAATTTGAGGATTTAGAGCGAAAGACGAGACTCGAACTCGCAACAACCAGCTGAATATCTTTTTATTAATTTTTTGGCTTTGGTCTAGTTAATATATGAGTTTTTTAGAGCCACAGATTGTACAGATTATCACAGATTTTTTTGTTATGGAATAATAAAATCTTTTTAAATCATTTGAATCTGTAGCAAAAAGTATTTATATGAATATACTGTTTAGACCATAGCCATTTTTTTTTTAAATTTTTATAAAAAAAATCCTCAAACCGAAATTTGAGGATTTAGAGCGAAAGACTAGGCTCGAACTTGCGACAACCAGCTGAATATCTTTTTATTAATTTTTTTTAAAATTTACTAAAAAAAATCCTCAAATCGAAATTTGAAGATTTAGAGCGAAAGACGAGGCTCGAACTCGCGACAACCAGCTGTAAATATTTTATTAATTTTTTTAAAAAATTTCAAAAAAAAATCCTCAAATCGAAATTTGAGGATTTAGAGCGAAAGACGAGGCTCGAACTCGCGACAACCAGCTTGGAAGGCTGGAGCTCTACCAACTGAGCTACTTTCGCATTATAACGGTGCAAATATACAATAAGTTTAGATTGATGCAAATTTATTTATTAAAAAATGTATTTTATTTCAAATATTAACTTTAAATTGTTTAATATGAATTTGTTATAAAAAAAATAATTTGAAAATGATTAAAGAAATTACTGCTTTAGAGACTTTTTTGGTTCGACATGCTGTTTTGCGTGCAGATAAAAACATAGAATCTTGTCGTTTTGAGGGCGATAATCTACAGACGACTAAACATTTTGGTTTTTTTGATGAAGATAAATTAATTGGTGTTGCATCGGTTTACGAAGTTTCGCAAAATCATTTTTCTGAAATAAAAAGATTGCAATTGCGAGGAATGGCGGTTTTAGAAAGTTACCAAAAAAAAGGAATTGGTAAAGAATTAATATTTTTTATCGAAAAACATGCTTTAGAAAATCAAATAAATTTAATTTGGTTTAATGCTAGAATTAGTGCAGTTCTTTTTTACGAAAAATTGGGATATGATAGATTTGGAAAAGAATTCGATATCCCAGAAATCGGAAAACATTTTGTAATGCAGAAGCGTTTTAACGTTAAAAATTGACAGTTGTCGGTGAATTTTAAATCTTAACACTTTCGTAAAAAAATATTAAAAAATTTATGTAACTTTGGTTTAATATGAGAAAAATCTACTTGGTTATTATTCTAACTTTTTTTATTAGTTGCAGGAAAGAAAATTCTGCAAATGCTAGTACAAAACCTTTTTTAGAAATTTTTGAAGGAAAAAAAATCAAAATCGATACTTTGCTTATCACAAAATACAATAATAAAGATTTAATGCTTTTTTATAAATCTAATGGTTTAGAAACCGTTTGGCAATCTTCAGAAACTAGAAATGTAATTCTTAACAAATTATCTAAATCTAATTCAATAGGCTTAGAATCTAAAGATTATGAACTAGAAAGACTCTTAGATTACGAAAAAAAAATAGATAATCTCGATGATATTGGTTTGGTAGAATATGATTTATTGTTGTCAAATAGCCTTCAGAAATACATTAATCATTTATCAAAAGGAAAATTAGATCCTAAAAAATTATATGATGATTATGATTTAAAAGAAAAGATTATTGATGTAAATGCAATTATAAAAACTGGACTAGAAAATAATAATTTTGAAACCGTTTTAGACAGTTGCAAACCTAAAAGTCAAGTTTATAGACAACTCGAAAAAGCTTTACAAATTATTGATGCTATGCCTGTAGATCATTCAAAACCAATGTCATTTACTGCCAAAGGAAAAATAAAACCAAACGAAAATACCGTTTTGATTATTCCTATAAAGAAAAAATTAATGTTTTGGAAATATCTTGCTAAAACAGATACAATTAGCAAAATTTATGACAAAAAAACTCAATTGGCAGTCAAGGCTTATCAGATTAATAATGGTTTAATATCCGATGCAATCATCGGAAAATCTACAATTATTGCTTTGAATTATAATAAAACTGAGCGTCGCGAACAAATTGTGGCCAACTTAGAAAGATGGCGTTGGTATCCTGAAAATTTTAGCGATAATTATACAATTGTCAATATTCCAACATTTACTTTAAGTGCAGTCAAAAAAAATGATACTTTGGAATCTTTCAAAACAATTGTTGGCAAATCTTCTCGACGATCACCAGTTTTTACTAGCAAACTCGGCACCGTAATTCTTAATCCAACTTGGACAGTTCCGCCAACAATTTTAAAAGAAGACTTGATTCCTGATGCAACAAGAAGTCGTGGTTATTTTAGAAGAAATAGAATTACAATTTTTGACAGAAAACACAAAAAAGTCAATCCATATTCTTGGAAACCTGAAAACGCAAGAAACTATAGCTATGTTCAAGATCCTGGCGCTAACAATTCTTTAGGATTAATGAAGATTATTTTCCCAAATAAATTCTCGGTTTATTTGCACGATACCAATCACAAAAGTGGTTTTTCTAGTAATTCACGTTCATTAAGTTCTGGTTGCACTCGTGTTGAAAACCCATTAGACTTGGCAGAATATGTTTTGAATGATTCTGTAAATTGGAGCAGAGAAAAAATCGAAAAGAAAATTGCAGCAAAGAAAACATTTCCTATAATTATTAAGCAAGATATACAACATTTTCAATTGTATTGGACTGCTTGGTTGGAACATAATAAATTGATATTCAGAGAAGATACTTATAATATGGATTTTGATTTGTATTGCAAATTGAGAGAAGAAATTTAGTTTTATTATAAGCTTGATTTTTTAAAACTAGGTAAAATATAAAACCAACTGAGAACTTATTTAATTTCAGAAATTTTTTATTTTGTTGTTTAAATACTTGAAAAATTCATTGCTAAAACTTTAAAAGCAATACACATTAATTAAGTTTATTTGAATTTATACCAATAAAAAACTCCGGTAATCAGCCGGAGTTTCAATCATCAATCAAAAAACGAACAGTTAATCAGACTGTTTGCGCTGTAATATTACAACATTTTTAGTTTAAATTCAAAAAAGTTATAATTTTAACTTTTTATCCTAAATATGTTTTCAAGATTTTGCTTCTTGAAGTATGTTTTAATCTACGAATTGCTTTTTCTTTTATTTGACGAACTCTTTCTCTAGTCAGGTCAAAAGTTTCGCCAATTTCCTCTAATGTCATTGGGTGTTGATCTCCTAATCCGAAATACAAACGCACTACATCAGCCTCACGAGGCGTTAATGTTTCTAGTGAACGCTCAATTTCTGTACGCAATGATTCTTGAATCAATTCGCGGTCTGGATTTGGAGATTCGCCAGAACGAAGTACATCGTAAAGGTTAGAATCCTCACCTTCAACAAGTGGTGCATCCATAGAAAGGTGACGACCAGAGTTCTTCATTGACTCTTTTACGTCGTTTACTGTCATGTCCAATTCTTTGGCAATTTCTTCGGCACTTGGCGGACGCTCATTAGATTGCTCTAACAATGCGTACATTTTGTTGATTTTATTAATAGAACCAATTTTATTTAACGGCAATCGTACAATTCTAGACTGTTCTGCCAAAGCTTGCAAGATGGATTGACGAATCCACCAAACTGCGTAAGAAATAAATTTGAAACCACGTGTTTCATCGAAACGTTGTGCAGCTTTTATTAAACCAAGATTTCCTTCATTAATTAAATCTGGAAGTGTTAGTCCTTGGTTTTGATATTGTTTTGCGACAGAAACTACGAAACGTAAATTGGCTTTGGTCAATTTTTCGAGTGCAGCTTGGTCTCCAGCTTTTATTTTTTGCGCCAATTCTACTTCTTCGTCTGCAGTAATTAAATCGACTTTTCCAATTTCTTGTAAGTATTTGTCTAACGATGCAGTTTCACGATTGGTAACTTGCTTGGTTATTTTTAATTGTCTCATTGTATTTGTAGGTTACATTTATTATGTATTCTTTAGTTATACGTAAAGCAATTGAAAAAAGTTACAAAAATTAAAAATATTTTATAAAAAAAAATTTAGCCTAATATAATTTATATATTTGCAAAAATTTTTAAACTGATGAAAATACTTATAAAAATAATAATTTTAAGCTATCTTTTAAGCATTAATATTCAAGCCCAAAAAGTTATAGAACCTACTCCTGAAGACATTGAATTAGCAAAATCACTAAGATCTAAATATCCAAAAGATGATGTCGCAATTATTGAAAGTAGAGAAGAAATATCTTTCGATTTTAATAAAAAAGAAGCAAAAGTATTGGTAAATAATTCTGTTAAAGAAAAATTAATGGGAACTAGTTCAAGAGCCGAAATTCAAAAATATGAGTTTTATGATTCTCAATCAGAAGTTAAAAATATGACTCTAAGATATCGAAATGACAAAGAAATTTACAAACAAATTATTGATAATTATTATCAAGATAAAGATTTGTTTTATAATGATGCTCGTGTTAAATTCATGAATGTAACTTTCGAAAGTCAAGGAAAATCTTATTTGTACGAAGTAGAAAAAAAAACTAAAGATATTAAATATTTTACATCAATATATTTTCATGATGAATATCCGGTAAAAAATAAAGAAGTTGTTATTTCAGTTCCTAATTGGTTACAAATAGAATTAAAAGAATTTAATTTTGAAGGATTTAATATTATTAAATCAAAGGTTGAAGATTCAAGAAAAGAACTAACAATTTATACTTATAAAATTGAAAATTTAGCAAGTTATTCTAAAGAAAATGATGCGCCAGGAAAAAGTTATACCTATCCTCATTTACTAGTTTTGGCTAAATCTTTTGAAAATAAAGACATCAAAACTCAACTTTTCGCAAATACATCAGATGTTTATAAATGGTATAAATCATTGGTCAACGATATGAAAGACGATACTAATGTTTTGAAAGACAAGGTCAAAGAATTAACAGAAAAAGCTAAAACTGATGAGGAAAAAATAAAAAACATTTATTATTGGGTTCAAGACAACATTAGATATATTGCATTTGAAGACGGAATTGCAGGTTTCAAGCCCGATGAATCGAATAATGTTTTCACAAAAAGATACGGTGACTGCAAAGGAATGGGCAATTTGACCAAACAAATGCTGAAACTAGCTGGATTTGATGCAAGATTGACTTGGCTTGGTACCAAACACATTGCTTATGATTATACTATTCCGTCTATTTGTGTAGATAATCACATGATTTGTACCTTATTCTACAAAGGGAAAAAATATTTTTTAGATGGTACAGAAAAATACAATTCATTTGGTGAATATGC
>JAYTMQ010000030.1:0-16927 GCA_043728355.1 Bacteroidota bacterium | reverse complement strand
TCAACAATTGTTCATAAAACCTAGGTTTTTTCTAAATCACAATCAAGAGTTGTTAATAACTATGTTTTTTTTAATATAGCTGAATAGTTACAAAATTTTTAAATTATAAAAATTTTAAATTCACTTTTCTTTCAATATCTTTGAAAAATGAAAATCGAATCTCAAATAGAAAAAATCTCTAGCTTTCAGAATCTAGAATTATTAGCCAATCAAATTGTCGAAGGTTTTATTTCTGGAATGCACAAATCGCCATTTCATGGTTTTTCTGCCGAGTTTGCCGAGCATAAACTCTATAATGCTGGCGAAAGCACAAAGCATATTGATTGGAAATTATTTGCAAAAACAGATAGACTTTATACAAAAAAATATGAAGAAGAAACCAATTTACGTTGTCATTTAATTATAGATAATTCCTCTTCAATGCATTATCCAAAATTAAATCAAGGACAACCATTTCATGAAAACAAAATAGGGTTTTCTATTTTGGCAAGTGCAGTTTTAATGAATTTACTAAAAAAACAACGCGATGCTGTTGGACTCAGCGTTTATGCAAGTGATTACGAATATTATGCTCCTGAAAAAGGTTCTGATCGTCATCATCGAATGATTATCAGTCAACTAGAAAATCTGATCGAAAATCAAAAGCCTTTAAAATCAACTGATACTATAACTTTTCTACATCAAATTGCCGAAAAAATGCATCGTAGATCGATGATTGTATTATTTACAGATATGTTCCAACCAGATAATACAGAAACAAATAATGAAAAACTGTTTACGGCTTTGCAACATTTAAAACACAACAAACACAAAGTTGTATTGTTTCATGTTATTGATAAAAAAACAGAACTTAATTTCAATTTTGACAATACACCTCGAAAATTTATTGATCTCGAAACAGGCGAAGAAATAAATATCTTTGCTGATAACGTTAAGCAAGAATATGAAAAAAAGACAGAAACTTACTTTAAAAAACTTAGTTTAACATGCGCACAGAACAAAATTAAGTATGTTCCAGTCGCAGTTGACGAAAGTTTTGAAAAAATATTAACCACTTATCTTGTTGAAAAACAAAACTTTGGATAACTCAATAGTGTTATTTTAAAAAAAATTAAAATAAACACTTGCAAATATAGAAAACAGTTGTATATTTGCACTCGCAATAAGCGAAGGTTTGGTAGTTCAGTTGGTTAGAATACGTGCCTGTCACGCACGGGGTCGCGGGTTCGAGTCCCGTCCAGACCGCTAAATTTAGACTGCTGTCTAAATTAAAAAAAGGTTTCTAGAAATAGAAACCTTTTTTGTCCAAAAATATTTCTTAAAGATTTTTTCAAAAGGAATTATGATAGTTGTGTTGTTTTGCTACGAATTTGTAACTCGTAGCTCGGTTTAGTAGTTAGACCAATGAAAAGCTTTTCACTTTATTGTGAATGGCTTTTTTGATTTTTGGAAGATTTTTATTCAATATAATCAATTCTCAAAATTTTCAATTACAAAATTTAAAAATATTCTATTTCTTTGTCAACATCCTTTTAATCTCATTCAACTTCATCATCGCTTCGATTGGTGTTAATGTATTGATGTCCAAATTCAAGATTTCTTCTTTTATTTCTTCTAGTAAAGGATCATCAAGATTAAAGAAACTCATTTGCATTTCGTCTTTCTCTGATTTTATTCCAGCCAGCGCATCGCTACTATGATTTTTTTCTAGTTTTTTGAGTAGTTTTTGGGCTTTCAGAATTACGGTTTGTGGCATTCCAGCCATTTTTGCAACATGTATACCAAAACTATGTGCGCTGCCACCTTTTACCAATTTTCGTACAAACAAAACGGTGTCTTTTAATTCTTTTACTGATACATTATAATTCTGAATTCGTGGCAACAAATCGCTCATTTCATTCAATTCGTGATAGTGCGTAGCAAATAATGTTTTGGGTTTTGATGGGTGTTCGTGCAAAAATTCAGCAATAGCCCAAGCGATTGAAATTCCGTCGTAAGTACTGGTTCCACGACCAATCTCATCTAATAAAACCAAACTTCTATCGGAAATATTATTCAAAATCGAAGCCGTTTCATTCATTTCGACCATAAATGTCGATTCGCCCATCGAAATATTGTCGCTCGCTCCTACTCGTGTAAAAATTTTATCTACAATTCCCATTTTTAAACTTTCGGCTGGTACAAAACTTCCAATTTGTGCCAACAAAACTATCAATGCGGTTTGACGTAAAATAGCAGATTTTCCAGACATATTTGGTCCAGTAATCATAATCAATTGCTGGGTTTCTCTATCAAGAAAAACATCATTAGCAATATATGGCGTTCCGACTGGCAATTGTTTTTCGATAACTGGATGGCGACCATTCTTGATTTCCAACTCGAAACTATCGTCAAGTTCTGGACAAACATATTTGTTTTCAATAGCCAATTGCGTAAACGATGTCAAGCAATCTAATTGCGCCACCAAATTGGCGTTCAACTGTACAGGTTTTATATAGGTTGCAATCCAAGCAACCAATTGTTCGAATAAATCAGATTCTATTTTCTGAATTTTTTCTTCTGCACCAAGAATTTTAGTTTCATATTCTTTTAATTCTTCAGTAATATAACGTTCAGCATTGACCAAAGTTTGCTTCCGAATCCACTCTGTTGGCACTTTATCTTTGTGCATATTTCGAACTTCGATGTAATATCCAAAAACATTATTGAACGAGATTTTTAACGAATTAATACCAGTTGCTTGTGATTCTCTTTTTTCGATTCCTTCCAGAAATTCTTTTCCCGAAGTCGAAATGTCTCTTAATTCGTCTAGTTCTGCATTTATGCCTCGTGCAATTGCATTTCCCTTTAAAATGGCAACTGGCGCTTCTTGGTTGAGGGTTGTTTTTATTTTTTCGCGAAGCAAATCGCAACTATGCAAACTGTCGCCAATAATTTTGACGGCTTCTTGTGGACTTTGCAAAGCCAATGTTTTAATAGGAATTATGGCGTCAAGCGATTCTTTTAAATAAACAACTTCTCGCGGCGAGACTTTCCCAGTTGCAATTTTTGAAATCAATCGTTCTAAATCCGATATTTGTTTTATTTGGGTTTGTATGCTTTTTAAAACTGCTTGATTTTCTTTCAAATAAGCAACAACTTCGTGACGATTTCTAATTTTATGAATGTCTTTTAAAGGCAATGCCAACCAACGTTTTAGCAATCGCGAACCCATTGGCGAAAGCGTTTTATCTATAACATCTAATAAAGTTACTGCATTTGGATTATAGGAATGATACAATTCTAAATTCCTGATTGTAAATCGATCCATCCAAACATAAGCATCTTCGGCAATTCGAGAAATCGAAGTAATATGTTGGCGTTTATTATGTTGCGTTTCCGATAAATAATACAAAATCGCTCCCGAAGCAATAATTCCTTCATTCAAATCTTCGATTCCAAAACCTTTTAATGAAGTTGTTTGAAAATGATTGGTCAAAGTTTCGACTGCATAATCTTCTTTAAAAACCCAATCTTCAAGATGAAAATTATGAAAATCTTCGCCAAAAGTTTCCTTAAAAGTAACTTTATTTTCTTTAGGAATCAAAACTTCGCTTGGCTGGAAATTCTGTAATAATTTGTCAATATACTCCTCATTGCCTTGCGCTGTTAGAAATTCGCCAGTCGAAATATCCAGAAACGAAACACCAATATTCTTTTTACCAAAATAAACCGAAGCCAAAAAATTATTCGATTTGGACTGCAAAACTTCGTCATTCATTGAAACTCCCGGAGTAACCAATTCGGTAACACCACGTTTGACAATAGTTTTGGTCATTTTTGGATCTTCCAATTGGTCACAAATTGCTACACGAAGTCCTGCTTTTACTAATTTTGGTAAATACGTATTAATAGAATGATGCGGAAAACCAGCCAAAGCCGTTTCGGTTGGTGAGCCTGCGCCACGTTTTGTTAGTGTAATCCCAAGAATTTTGGAAGCACGAACTGCATCGTCGCCAAAAGTTTCGTAAAAATCGCCCACACGAAAAAGCAAGCAAGCATCAGGATATTTGCGTTTTATTTCGTTATATTGCTTCATTAACGGCGTTTCTTTAACCGTTTTATCTGAGTTTGGCAAGGTATTTGTAATTTGATGAATAATAAAAAAGCGAATTTAATTATTTAAAGTATTAATTTTCAATAAAAAAATATTAATTTTAAGAAATTTTACATTTGATTTTAATTTTTATTTATACATTTGCTTACTTAATTTATTTAAAATTATAATTAATTATTACAAAATGAAAAAAATCGTATTAATGTTAGCATTTGTATTTGCAGCAACAACTGCAACTAATGCACAAGAAGTAAAAGCTGCTGCAACTAAAGCAGTAGCAAAAGCAAAAAAAGAAGTAAAAGCTAAAACAACAACAGTAACTGGAAAAGTTGCCGAAGTTAAAAAAGCAACAGGAAAAGCTGAAGGAGCTGGAATGGTTTACGAAAAAGAGACAATCGATTACGGAACTATTGCAAAAAATTCTGATGGCGCACGTGAATTTGTTTTCACAAACAACGGAACTAAGCCATTAATTATAACTAATGCTCAAGGTTCTTGCGGTTGTACAGTACCAACAACTCCAAAAGATCCAATTGCTCCTGGAGCAAAAGGTAAAATTGGTGTAAAATATGCTACCGACAGAGTTGGTGCATTTACTAAAACTGTAACAGTTACTTCAAATGCTGAAGGAATGCCATCTAAACTATTAACAATTAAAGGAACAGTTTTAGAAGATCCAGCAGCAGCAATTCCAGCAGCTCCAGCAGGTTTACCAGCAGCAGGTATTGCTAATCCAAAAATGTAATTTTTATAGATTTATATAAGAAGCTTCCATTAACTTGGAAGCTTTTTTTTTTGAGGAAATTTTTAAAAAACAATAAATGTAAGTTTATCTAGTTGTTTATTGATGCATATTCAAATAATAATTATAATTCAAATAAAAATTTAAATTAATATTGAACCATTAAGGAATTAAGGTCCATTAAGACTAAATGAAACTTAATTCCTTAATGGTTTAAAAAATATATTTTTATCATTAAAACTTATATTTCCTTGTATAACTTATATTTTTTAAACCAAAAATTTAATTGTTTTAAAATCAAGAATGAGAAAATTAGAAAATAAAGAACTCGACCGCAAATCTGTTGCAGATTTTAAGACTGCCAATAAAACGCCAATTATTATTGTTCTAGACGATATCAGAAGTTTGCATAATATTGGTTCGGTTTTTAGAACAGCCGATTCTTTTTTAGTAGAAAAAATTTATTTGTGTGGCATTACTGCAATTCCACCCAATAAAGAAATTCATAAAACCGCACTTGGCGCGACCGAAACTGTTACTTGGGAATATGCCGAAAATATTTTGGAAGTTATAGAAAATCTTAAAAAAGAAAATATTCAAGTATTTGCCATTGAGCAAGTTGAAAATGCAATTTATTTGAATAATTTTAAAGTGCAAAAAAATCAAAAATATGCAATTGTAATGGGTAACGAAGTTTTTGGAGTTTCTCAAAAAGCAATCGAAATTTGCAATGGAACAATAGAAATACCACAACTTGGCACCAAACATTCGCTAAATATTGCGGTTACTACAGGAATTGTAGTTTGGGATTTGTTCAAACAACTTGAATATTAATCAACCGAAACATTAATCTTCTCGCTAATTCTATCTAAAATAAACAAATAATCATCTTGTTTTTTGACAAAATCTTTATCCGAAACATCTATGACTAAAACATTCCAATCGGTTTTTGATTTTATATAATCCAAATAACCTTGATTGATTTTTTCTAGATAATCAGCAGGAATTTCTTGTTCATAATCGCGACCACGTTTTTTTATATTTTCTAATAATCTTTCAGTATTTTGATATAAATAAATATACAAATCAGGCTTTGGCATTTCTTTGTAAATAATGTCAAACATTGTTTTGTACAACCTGAATTCGTCTTCTTGCAAAGTTACTTTAGCAAAAATTATAGATTTAAATATATGATAATCAGCTATTATAAAATCTTTAAACAGATCGAATTGTGCCAAATCATCGGATAATTGTTGGTATCGATCGGCCAAAAATGACATTTCTAACGGAAAAGCATATCGGTTTTGATCTTTATAAAATTTTGGTAAAAATGGATTGTCTGCAAAACGCTCTAAAACAGTTTTCGCATTAAAATCCTCGGCAATTTTGGTTGTTAATGTTGTTTTTCCTGCACCAATATTTCCTTCGATTGCAATGTAATTAAAACTATCAAGCTTAATATTTTTTAATGGTAATTTAATATAATGCAGAATTTTACATTCGCTTTTGTCTTCGCAATTAGCAATTAATTCAGAAGTTGATTTATTTAAAACAGGATGTTTCCAATTCAATCCTAAATCTTTTAAAGGCAAAAGAACAAATAATCTTTCTTGCATTAGCAAATGCGGAACAACCAAATTTTCAGTTTGAATAACGTCTTCATTAAAATAAACAATATCAATATCGATTGTTCTTGCTTGATATTCATCCGATTCTGAACGTTTTCTGCCTAATTCTTTTTCAATTTTAGCAATTTTAGTTAAGATTTTTTGAGCCGATTTGTGTGTATGAATCAATACGGCACAATTAAAAAACATTTCGCTGTTAAAACCCCAAGATGGTGTTTCGTAAATTGGCGATATTTTAATAACCGTTCCAACTTCGTTGTGTATTTTATCGATAGCTAACTGAATATTTTCCAGACGAATGCCCAAATTACTTCCTAGCGATAAAACGATTTGATTTTGTGAATTCATATTAATGCAAATTAACTAAAATAAATTTAGAAATCGAGTATATTTGCAATGTGTTGAAAACTATTTTTTGTAACATAAATTGTTTTTTAACTACTTATATGTACAATAAATATATAAATAAAATATTTAACCATTAAGGAACTAAGTTTCATTTAAACTTAATTCCTTAATAGTTAAAAAAATAATTTTTAAATCAATTATAAAAGTATGAACTTTTTTAAAAATGTATTGTCAACCGTAATCGGAATTTTCGTATTCTTTATGGTTTTATTCTTTGGTATAATCTTTATTGGAGCCATTTTTGGTGGTAATTCTAAAGGCATAAATGTTGAAGAAAATTCGATTATTGAACTAGATTTATCAGAAGTTACAGAAGATTATGGAGGAAAAATAAACATTAAAGATTTTGATTATTACGAAACCAATCACAATGGTTTGACTGATGTTATTCGAGGAATCGAAAACGCAAAAACCGACGAAAATATTAAAGGAATTTCCATTTTGAATAATTATTCAATGTTAGGAATGGCGCAAATAAAAGAATTGCGAATCGCACTCGAAGATTTTAAGAAATCAGGCAAGTTCGTTTGGGCTTATTCCAATGCTTACACACAAAAAGAATATTACTTGAATTCGGTTGCCAACACAATTTATATGAATCCAGTTGGCGAAATGGATTTTAAAGGATTATCGACCGAAGTAATGTTTTTTAAAGATTTTCAAGAAAAATCGGGTTTAAAAATGGAAGTAATTCGCCACGGAAAATACAAATCGGCAGTCGAACCATTTTTAGAAAACGAAATGAGCGAAGCAAACAAACAACAAACAACAGAACTATTAAATTCACTTTGGAACTCAGTTGTTTCAGATATTTCATTATCTAGAAAAATACCAATTGCCAGATTAAATGAGGTTGCAAATGGACTTTTGGCAAGAACACCAGAAATGGCAAAAACCGAAAAACTAATAGATAAAATTGCTTACGAAGATGTTTATCACGATGATATTCGAACCAAATTGCAAATCGAAAAAGATAAAGATTATGAAACAATTTCGATATTAGATTATTCGGAGAATGTTGCAACAACATCGACTAATTTTGAAGAAAACAAAATCGCAATTGTTTATGCACAAGGCGAAATTGCGAGTGGCGAAGGCGATTTGACAACAATTGGCGAATTGTCAATGCGTCGTTCATTGCAGGAAGCCAGAAAAGACGATGATATAAAAGCTATTGTGCTAAGAATCAATTCTCCAGGTGGAAATGCGTTGACTTCGGATTTAATTTGGAGAGAAATCGAAGTAACCAAAAAAATTAAACCCGTTGTAGTTTCTATGGGCAATTATGCAGCTTCGGGCGGTTATTATATTGCTTGTAATGCCAACAAAATATTTGCCGAACCAAGCACAATAACAGGTTCTATTGGTGTTTTTGGAACTTTACCTAACTTTACGCAAGCTGCTAATAAATTCGGAATCAATACAGTACAAGTTAAAACTCACGAAAATGCTAGCGAATACAGTCCATTTGTACCATTGGACGAAAAGTTTAAAGGTTTTACTTTAGAAAGTGTTGAACATATTTACGATGTATTTGTAAATCGTGTAGCAACTGGACGAAAAATGACTTTCGCAACAGTCGATTCATTAGCACAAGGTCGAGTTTGGTCTGGAACTGATGCTAAAAGAATTGGTTTAGTTGATCAACTCGGAACAATGAATGATGCTATAAAATATGCAGCAAGTTTAACAAAAATCGAAAAATATTCTACCGTTGAATATCCAGAATATGAAAAAAATTTCAAGGATATTATTGGAAATTTCATTCCATTTTCAAAAACCAAAGAAAATTTAATCAAACAAGAAATTGGTGAAGAAAATTATCAAATGCTTGAAAAAATTAAAAAAATGCAAATCAGAAAAGGAATTCAAGCCATTATGCCTTTTGAGATTAAGATTAAATAGTATAATTTGAAGCTAAATCTTACTGAAAGTTCCAAAAAAATTCAAATTCAAAATGTTAAAAATCCTATAAGTTATTAAAATCCTTATGGGATTTTTGATTAAATTTACAATCTAAATCACAATCATTATGTTTAAGAAAATCTTAAAAATTGTCGGAGTTTTATTATTACTAATCATTGGATCATTAATCGCGATTCCTTATTTTTTTAGTGATCAAATAAAAGCCAAAATCGAGACTGCAATCAACGAAAAAGTCGATGCCAAAGTTTCGTTCGCAGATGCCAATCTTAGTTTATTCAAAAGTTTTCCAAATGCAACCGTTACTTTAGACAAATTATTGATTATCAACAAAGCACCATTTTTGGGCGATACATTAGTTTCTATTGGTGAATTGAATCTGAAAATGTCTGTTAGAGAACTTTTTAAAGATAAAAACGAAATCATGCAAATTGACGGAATTTCATCTAAAAATGGAATTCTAAACATTCTATTTAATAAAGACGGAATCGGAAATTTTGACATTGCAATGAAAGATAAAAACCCAAAAGATGCTGGAAAAAGCGATCCATTATCACTTAAAGTGAATAGTTATGCGGTCGAAAATTACCGTTTTAAATATTTCGACGAACGTTCTAAAGTTAAATTTGTAATCGATAGTTTGAACCACTCAGGTACTGGCGATTTTAGAACCGAAAAGCTAGATTTAGACACAAAGTCGACTGCAAATGTTTCTTTAGATATGGATAAAGTCAATTATATGAATAAAATTCACTTGACACTAGATGCGGTTTTGGGAATTGATTTAAAGAATAAAAAATATACTTTCAAAGAAAATAAGGCTAAAATCAATGAATTACCATTAGAATTCAACGGTTATATTCAACTTGCTGAAGCTGGACAAGTGTATGATTTGACCTTTAAAACGCCAACTTCGTCATTCAAAAATTTCTTAGGGTTGATTCCTGCTGCTTATGCTTCTAAACTTGATGGCGTAAAAACTACTGGCGATTTTACAGTTGCTGGTTTCGCAAAAGGAATGTTGACAAAGACTTCGGTGCCGAAATTCAAAATTGCAATCGCTTCGAGTAATGCGAGTTTTCAATATCCAAATTTACCAAAATCTGTAAAAAACATATCGATTGATACAAAAATAATCAACGAAACTGGTTTGACAAATGATACTTATGTGAATTTAGACAAACTTCAATTCGCAATAGATCAAGATGTATTTGCTGGAAAAGCCACTTTCAAAAACCTGACAACTAATGCTTTGGTTGATGCTGCAATGAAAGGCAGAATCAATCTTGGTAATTTATCAAAAGCCTATCCGATAAAATTAAAAATTCCACTTTCAGGGATTTTAAATGCCGATGTAACGACCAAATTCGATATGGAATCGGTAAAAAATAGTCAATATGCTAAAATAAATAATGCTGGAACAATGAGTCTTTCTGGTTTTAAATATGCCGATGCAAAAGGAAAAGTAATGAATATTAATCAAGCTACGGTTCAATTTAATCCGAGTAGAGTTAATCTTCAAAAATTCGAGGCGACAACAGGAAAAAGTGATTTTTCGGTTACTGGATTATTAGAAAATTTCTATGGATTTATGTTTCAAAATCAAGAATTGAAAGGTAATTTCAATATGATTTCTAATCAAATAGCAGTTTCTGATTTTATGGATTCAAATTCAAAACCAGCATCTGAAACTAAAAATACCACGTCTGGGAAAACAGCACCAATGAAAATTCCAGCTTTCTTGAATTGTGTAATTACTGCTAAAGCAAATACAGTTTTATATGATAATTTAGTCTTGAAGGATGTTTCTGGAAAAATGATTATAAACGACCAAAAAGTGACCATGCAAAACGTCAAAACTTCAATTTTCGGAGGAACAATTGGTGTCAACGGCGATGTTTCGACCAAAGGAAAAGTACCAACATTTAACATGAATTTGAATTTGAATCAAGTTGATATTGCACAATCATTCACACAATTAGAAATGTTGAAAAAAATCGCTCCGATTGCAGGAATTATTGACGGAAAATTTACATCAGTAATAAAATTAAATGGAAATTTAGACAATTCAATGAAACCAAATGTAAATTCGATGACTGGCGATTTATTCGGAAATTTATTAAATACAAGAGTTAATTCTACTAAATCTACATTGTTGACGGCATTAACAACTAATCTTAAATTCATAGATTTAAATAAATTAAGCTTGAATGATGTAAAAGCTAATTTGACATTTGCTGATGGAAAAGTGAATGTCAAACCATTTGATATCAAATACCAAGATATGAAAGCCACAATTGGCGGTGCCCACGGTTTTGATCAAAATATGAATTATAACTTAAAATTCGATGTTCCAGCCAAATATTTAGGCAAAGAAGCTGGTGTTTTACTAGGAAAATTGACTTCAACAGAAATCGATAAATTGCAGAATATTCCAATAAATGCGATTCTAACAGGCAACTTTTCATCACCAAAAATCACAACCGATATAAAATCTGGATTAACAGCTTTGGCAAGTCAATTGGTCAAAAAAGAGAAAGATAAAATAATTATAAAAGGTAAAAACGAACTCGGAAATGTATTAGATAAAGTCTTGAAAAAAGATACCGCCAATACAAAACAAAATACTCAAAAAGAAGAAATCAAAAACCAAGCAGGAAAATTACTTGATGGTTTGTTTGGTGGAAAGAAAAAATAGGTTTTTTATCAAAGTATAATCAACTTAACAGGTTTAAAAAACTTTAAAGTAATTTTTTTTTAGAATTTGAAACAAAAAAAAGATATAATTGAAGATGAACTTATTTTAATATAAAATATATAATTAATAATAAAAACATTAATAACTAAAGTAATATTTAGTTGTATCGTTAAACGATACAAAACTTTCATAAATTTTTTAACCAAAAAAAAGGTAAATTCAAAGATGTTTCTATTTATAGAAACCTTGCTTTAATAAAATTAATTGTTGGATTTATAGAGATTATAACATTTTTGTTGTCTTTATTTTGTATCTTGAGACAAGATAACTTAAGTACTTTTAGCAGTCTCGTTTTGCATACTACATAAAAAAACCTTCAGTTTTGAAACTTTTCAAGACTGAGGGTTTTTTAATTTAAACTAAAGAAGCTATTATTAGCTATTCATAAACATACTTTATAGTTCTTATAAGTACACTACCTGCATCATATAAATTGCATTCAGTTGGATAATCCGAAGTATTGTATGAATATGTTCTTGTTTCGGGCTTGCCGTTTTCGGTGGTTAAAACATGATTTGGATCATCACCAATTCTGGCACCAGTTCTAACATACTCATAATTTTTAAGTAAGTTACGCTTGCAACACATATTTTTTATATCATAAATTTTGTCTAAACCAATAATATTTTTAAAAAAACTATTTTTATCATCGTATTCATTTACATACCCTCTAGAATAAACGTTAGTACAAGCTGGATATTTTATTTCACGCGTATCATCTTGAGTTAAAACTCCATTGGTAAATGTCAAAACACCTGAACTTTTTAGCTCTTCGTTTTGAGTTGTTTTATTTATTTCATTATTAATATAACTAACAGTTCCGTCTGGTTCGTTAGTGTAAGTATATTTTGTAATGAAATCTTGACCAACCTCATCGTTGGTAAATGTTTTGAGCTTATTGTTTTCGTAAGTATAACTTTTAATATTTACTGTTTTATTAGTAGCTATATTAAAATCTTTAATATAGGTTATTAAATCTCCTTCGTAAGTAAATATTTGTTTAGTAGCTGCTCCAACATTTGTAATTTCAGCAAGTTTAAACCCGTTGTAAGAAAAATTCATAGTTTGATCACCATCAACCATTGTTTTTAACAATGTAGGGTTTTCAATTTGAGACTCATTGTCTTCGGTTTTAGAGCAGGCAACTGCAATAAATAATGTCATTAAAATAAGTAATTTTTTCATTTTGATTGATTTTGATTGATTTTAATTAGATGCAAATTTAGTAAATATTTTTTTAATATTCAAAATTTTATGCCATTAAATTAATATTTTAACTACAAATCCCTCAAAAGTTCGAACATTAAAAACGGTTCCGTCTTCGAAAATTAAATATTGACCTTTGATTCCAGTTAATATTCCAGAAAAATTTGGAGATTTATCTAAATTTAAACTAATTACTTTTTTGGGATATTCGAGAACAGGAAAATGCATTTCGGTAATATTATTCAAATTAATATCATAAAATTCCTGTGCTTCTTTTGGAATTAAATATTTCAAACCAGCTTTTTCTTTGAATAAATCGGCTGGAGCAACGTCGTTTTTAAGCATTTTTTGCCAATTGGTTTTGTCTGCATATAATTTTTTTAAAGCGACTTCGGTAATTCCTGCTAAGTAACGATTTGGAACTTCAACTATCGGAATTGCTTGTGTTGCTCCTTGATCAATCCAACGTGTTGGAACTTGCGAGCCACGAGTTACGCCAACTTTTACTTCGCTTGACAATGCCAAATAAACAATGTGAGGCTGCAATTGTACTTTTTTTTCATAAACCAAATCACGATCTTCAATATCTAAATGTGCGGTCGAAAGTTCGGGTTTCATAATCCAATCGCCAGCCGAAGCAGATGATGTAAAACAATCATAACAAAAACCTTGTCGCCAAATTTTCTTTTTTTTATTGCAATTCAAACATTGATAACCTTGAAACTGAATTTCGATATTTTTACCTAATAATTGATTGACATTCAAAAAATTATTCTCGAAAACCATATAATATTGAATTGGATTTCCGATTTCAGTTTGCATTTTAGTAAGAACGCCTTGGTAAGTCATTTGTAAAAAGTTTCAGGTTTAAAGTTTCAAGTTCTAGAAAAAATAGCTATTTTTGAATTCGATGTAAAGTTAGTATTTGATTGTCAATTTTCAAATGCACTTTATTAATATTATAAAAATGAAAAAATATTTTAAAATAGTTCTATTTTTTTTTATGATGATAAGTTTTTCATTTGTATCAAAAAAGAATAACGAAATTGTAATTGTAATTGATGCGTCCCATGGCGGAAAAGATTTTGGTTCTAATAACAAAGGTTTTTCTGAAAAAGCAATTGTTGCCTCAATTTCAAAAAAAATTAAGGATCTAAATTCCGATTCTGAAATAATTATTCGATTTACAAGAACTGATGACGAAAATTTAACTTTGTTAGAACGTGTAAATATTGTAAATGAAATAAAGCCAGATTTATTTATTTCACTTCACATAAACAATAGTAAAAATCCAACAATTAATGGATATGAAGTTTATATTTGTGACAAATCAACAACTTTAGATAAATCTAAGGTATTGGCAAATAGATTAATTAATTCTTTCTCTTCAAGTTTTCCATTGGAAAATAGAGGATTAAAAACGGCACAGTTTTTAGTTTTGAAGAAAAGTGAAGTGCCATCAATATTAATCGAATTGGGTTATTTGTCTAATGAATTTGATAGAAATTACCTAACTGACGATCAAAATCAAAACGAAATAGCCAAAAAAATTCTAGAGTTTATTGGTAGTTTAAAATAGAATTTATGTGATCTTAGAAATCTGAAATCTAAAATCGTTAATCTAATATCTAAAATCTCAATGCCCATTCCTTTAATAAATTCAATTGCATCTTGGTTCTTAAAGCAGCGCATTCATCAGATTGAGTTGTTTTTAAAATATCCGAATGAAGTTCAAGAAGAATTGCTTTTTAATTTGATTCAAGTTTCAGAAAACACCGTTTTTGGTCAACAATATGATTTTGAATCTATTGAAACTTATCGTGCATTTGCCGAAAGAGTTCCAATTTCGAGTTACGAAGATTTAGAACCATTAATTGAAAGAACGCGTCAAGGCGAACAAAATGTTTTGTGGGAAACACCTATAAAATGGTTTGCAAAATCAAGCGGAACGACCAATGCCAAGAGCAAATTTATTCCTGTAAGTAACGAAGCTCTAGAAGATTGTCATTACAAAGGCAGCAAAGATTTGTTGTGTTTGTATTTGAACAACAACGAAAATTCCGAAATGTTTTTAGGTAAAAGTTTGCGTTTGGGTGGCAGTTCTCAGATTTATGAAAATAACAATACTTTTTTCGGAGATTTATCAGCTATTTTGATTGAAAATATGCCAATTTGGGCAGAATATAGTTCGACACCAAGTAGTAAAATCTCGCTAATGAGTGAATGGGAAACCAAGATGGAAGCTATTATTAATGAAACTATCAACGAAAATGTAACAAGCTTTGCTGGTGTTCCATCGTGGATGATGGTTTTAATGAATAAAGTTTTGGCAAAAACGGGCAAAGAAAACCTGATGGAAGTTTGGCCTAATTTGGAAGTTTATTTTCACGGTGGCGTAAGTTTTGATCCATATCGTGAGCAATATCAAAAGATTTTACCAAATAATAATTTCAAATATTACGAGATTTATAATGCTTCCGAAGGGTTTTTTGCCATTCAAGATTTAAATAATTCAAGCGATTTATTATTAATGTTAGATTATGGAATTTTCTATGAATTTATTCCAATGGATACTTTTGGATTGCCAAATCAAACCACAATTCGATTGGCAGATGTGCAATTATTTAAAAATTATGCAATCGTCATTACTACAAATGGTGGTTTGTGGCGTTATTTAATTGGCGATACAGTTCGTTTTACATCATTAAATCCTTACAGAATCAGGATTACTGGTCGAACCAAACATCATATTAATGTTTTTGGCGAAGAATTAATGGTCGAAAATACGGATTCGGCTATTGCAAAAACTTGTCACGAAACCAATTCTGAAGTTAAAGATTATACAGTTGCTCCAATTTTTATGATAAATAAAGAAAAAGGCGCCCACGAATGGATGATTGAATTTAATAAAAAACCTGAGAATATTATTGAATTTCAACGAATTCTTGACGAAAATTTACAATCCTTAAATTCTGATTACGAAGCCAAACGATATAACAATATGACTCTGAATCAATTAAAAATTAATGTTGCTCGAGAAAATCTTTTTTATGATTGGTTAAAAAATAACGATAAATTGGGCGGACAACACAAAATTCCGAGATTGTCAAACAAACGAGATTATTTGGAAGAATTGTTGAAGTTGTAGGTTTTATTAGTTACTAGATTTTCAAATTTAAAATAAACATTAAAAATGAAAAAAAAATTCTACCTTATTATAATACTTTTTATTTCGTCTTGTTCATCAAACCGAGTTTGTGGCGGAAAAGGCGGAAAACGCTGTGTTGAGATTGCATCTAGAATTGAGAATTCTAAAATTTCTTAATTTGCAATATTCTCTTTTTTCTTTTTATCGATAGGCTTTTTATCAAAAGCAGCAATTATTTTATTAAACATTTTAGATAACAAGCTTCTTTTTTCTGTGATAATTTCGGCAGTTCCTATCATGTTTTTTGAAAATGATAAATTCTGATTACTATCACTTCTTAACCCGTTTGGTAAATCAACAGTTATTAAATAATAATTTTCGGTTGGAATTAAAGAGGTCGATTTTACTTTTCCAATTAGTTTTCCAAATTCTTGATACGGATAAGAAACCAATTTTATAATTACTTCTTGTCCTATTTTTATTTTTCCAGCTCCGTTTGGTGGTACAACAAGTTGTGCTATTACTTGATTGTCTTTGGGCAAAACACTAAAAACAGGATCGCCTTGTTTAATAAATTGATACGAGGTTATAAACTGCATCATATCGACTTCGCCATCTTGAGGAACTTTAAAAACATATTTATATTCCCACTGATTTATCGCTTGAAAAAGTTGTTGAAAAGTTGCAGTTAATTTAATTTCTGAGTGTGCAATATTTTCGTCCTTCTCTAAGTTTAAAAGATTTATGTTTTGGTTATTTTCTATAATACTAAATTTATTTTCAATATCTTTTGTTTCATATCCTTTTAGATTCTCTTTTTCACGATAATAATTTCTATAAGTTTGGTCATATTCAGCTTTAACGATTAAACCTTTTGAGAAAAGCGTTGAATCTTCAAGTAACTTATTTTTTAATAATTTAATATGACTATCCGTAACTAATACCAAGTTGTTTCTAATGCAGCAATCATAAGTCTATCCGATAGTTTGTCTCCAAAATATCGTCTATTAAACTTATA
>JAYTMQ010000029.1:0-40905 GCA_043728355.1 Bacteroidota bacterium | reverse complement strand
AAGAAAATCTTCAAATTTGCTTACTGTTTCCTTTACCTGAACATCAGATAAAACGGGATTTAAAATGAAAACAGTTTCATAATGATTCATAAAAATATAATTTTATTATTAATTTGGGTGCAAAAGTAATTATTAAATCTGAATATACAAGTTCTTTGAAACTATTTTTTTGAAATTTACCGTTTAATGTCAAATAAAATCGTTTTTGTGGTAAATGTTAATTTCTTTTTAATATATTTACACTCTAAAAACATATAAAACCTACTATATGAAACTAAATTGTGTTGTTGTTGATGACAGTTCTATTCAAAGAATAATTATAACAAAGCTAGTTACTAATAACCAAAACTTGCATCTAGTTGGAGATTTCTCTAATGCTATCGAGGCCAAAAACTGTATGACTTTAAACGACGTTGACCTAGTTTTTCTTGACGTTGAAATGCCAGTTATCAGCGGGTTTGATTTTATTGATGGATTAAAAACTAAACCTCAAATAGTTTTTATTTCTTCTAAATCTGATTATGCACTAAAAGCTTTTGATTACGAAGCTACTGATTATCTTCAAAAACCTATCGAAATTGAACGTTTTAACACTTCGGTAAAAAAAGTTCTTGATCTTCACGCTCTTAAAAAAGAAAACCAAGAAGATGATGGCGATTTTATTTTTATTAAAAGTAATTTAAAGAAATTAAAAATTTTCCTCTCTAAAATTAAATGGATTGAAGCTTATGGAGATTACATAAAAGTTATTACCGAAGATGATTTGCATTTGGTCTTGACAACAATGAAAGCTTTTGAAAATGAATTACCAAGAAATAAATTTGTCCGTGTTCACAAATCGTATATCGTTAGTATAGATAAAATTGACCGTTTTAATAGTAAATTTGCCGAAATCGGTCCAACAAAGATACCTCTAAGTCGTAATAAAAAAGAAGATTTAACAAAAGCTTTAGCCGAAAATTAAATTTTAGTAAAAGTCAACATTAACAGTAACTTTTATTGCTTTATATTGTCCAACAGCATCAAAACTATTCAGAATTTTTTGAATGGTTTTTTTTGTACCTATTAATGATTGATTTTGTGGTATTTTAATCAAAATTGTTCTAATGTATTCATTTCTGATTCTAGAAATTGCTGGTTCTTCTGGTCCAAGAACTGGAATTTGCAAGTTTTGAGCCAAGACTTGATACAACCACATTGCTCCTTCTTTAAGTTTTTCGTAATCTTTGTGCTTGATAGTAATTTTTATTATCCTAAAATAGGGTGGATATTTATAAATTTCACGTTCGTACAATTGTTCGTTATACATAGACAAATAATCATTTTGAACCACTTGCTGAATTATATTATGTGCTTTATTGTAAGTCTGAATAATTACTTTTCCTTGTTTTTCTGACCTTCCAGAACGACCAGCAACTTGTGTCATCATCTGGAAACTTCGTTCAAAAGCCCTAAAATCAGGGTGATACAACATGTTATCGGCATTCATAATTCCTACTAAACTTACATTATCAAAATCTAGTCCTTTAGCTAACATTTGTGTTCCTACCAAAATATCAATTTCTCGGTTTTTGAAACTATCAATTATTTTTTCGAAACCAAATTTGCCTCGCGTTGTATCTTGATCCATTCGACCAATTTTTGCTGATGGAAATAATTCAATTAATTCTTGTTGAATTTGCTCGGTTCCAAATCCTTTTGTTGTCAATTCCAAGCTTCCGCATTGGTGACAAGTTATGGGTTTGGCAATTGAATAGCCACAATAATGACAACGCAATTGATTTTTAATTTTATGATAGGTCAAACTTACATCGCATTGTGAACATTGTGGCACGTTTCCGCAAGTCATACATTCCAAAACTGGCGAAAATCCTCGTCGATTTTGAAACAAAATTATTTGTTCGCCGAGCGAAAGTGCATCCATAATTTCGTCGATTAATGTATCGCTAAAATGTCCAGACATTTGTTTCTTATGGTATTTTTCTTTTAAATCAACCAATTCAATTTCAGGCATTTTGACGTTTCCGAATCTTTCGGTAACTTCGACCAATCCAAATTTATTGGACTTAGCATTGAAATAGGTTTCTAAACTTGGCGTTGCCGAACCTAACAAAACTTTTGCTTTGTGCGCATTTGCCAAAACAATCGCAGCATCGCGAGCGTGGTATCTTGGTGCTGGATCAACTTGTTTAAAAGTTTGTTCGTGCTCTTCGTCAATAATAATTAATCCTAAATTCGAAAATGGCAAAAACAAAGCCGACCTCGCTCCTATCACTATTTGCGCTTTTGGCGAATGATTCAATACTTGTTTCCAAACTTCTACGCGTTCATTATTATTATATTTTGAATGAAAAACGGCAATTTTATTACCAAAATGCAATCGCAATCTCGAAACCAATTGGGTTGTTAAAGCGATTTCTGGCAACAAAAAAAGTACTTGTTTTTCTTCCTTAATATAGGTCTCAATTATTTTTGTGTATATTTCGGTTTTTCCAGATGATGTTACTCCGTGCAAAAGACAAACGTTTTGATGTTCAAAACATTTGTTTATTTGCTGAAATGCAATTTCTTGCACCGAACTTAATTCTAATACAGCATCAGAAGTTTTATGATTTATATCGATTCTATCAACTTGAATGTAATATTCTTCAAATATTTCTTTGTCAATTAATGTTTTGATTACAGTTGATGTCGAATTGGCTTTTTCTATTAATTGTTTTACAGAAATTGGTTTTTTTTCTGATACTGATAATTGAAAATATTGCAAAACAATTTCTTTTTGCTTTTCGGCTTTTTTTAAGGTTTCTAATAACAAACTCAGACCTTCGTTGTTGTCATATTGCGAATGCAAACGAATGTATCGAACTAATTTAGGTTTATAAACTTCGTTGATTTCTTCTTGAATAATCAATATATTCTTGTCCATTAATTTATGAATAATGGGCAAAATATTCTTTCGATTCAAGATTTTCATAATGTCTTGAACTTTCAACGAAGATTGTTGCTGCAAGGCTTCGTAAACCAAAAATTCATCGTCAGTCAACTTAGATTGATCCACAAAAAGATCATTTTTTTGAGAAACTATGGTTTCGCTTTCTAGCAAAAGTGCACTTGGCATTGCACCTCGATAGACATCGCCAATGTTGCACATATAATAATCAGCAATCCACAACCAATGATTGATTTGTAGTTGATTGACAATTGGAATTTCATCTAAAATCTGATGAATTTCTTTGGCATCGTATAAATTTGGAGCGTTTTGGTGTAAATTGAGAACCAAAGCCGTAAAAATTTTAGTTTTCCCGAATGGAACAGCCAACCGCATTCCGATTTTAATATAATCGTACTCGGCTTCTGAAACGCTGTATGTAAACGTTTTTGGCAAAGAAAGCGGTAAAATTACTTCGACGAAGAACATTTTTTGTTGTAAGTTATAAGTTGTAGGTTATAGGTTATAGGTTTGCAAAAGGTTACTAAAATTTTTAACAGTTGACATTTTGAACTTACAACCTAGAACTTACAACCTAAAACATGAATCTACTTCACTCGAACCCAATATTGTGATCTTCCTATTAATGAAAAACCGATATAGCCACGGATTTTAAGTTTGTCTTTACTTTCAAGAGATATTGTACATTTATAGATTTTACCGTTTTTCGGATCGATTATTTTTCCACCAGAATATTCGTCATCATCTTTTTCTAAGCCTCTAAGAATAACCATTCCTTGAATTGGTTTGTTTTTATCTGTTCCAGAACATTCTTTGCAAACGTCATTTTTACGTTTTTCTTCAAAAATTTCGATTACTTTGCCATAAACTTTTCCGGCGTTCTCATAAATTTCGACAATTGATTTGGCTTGACCAGTTTCGTCATCAATGGTTTTCCATTTTCCGATTACGGATTGAGAAAAAGTTGTTGTGAAAAATAAAATTGCAAATGTTAGAATAAGGTTTTTCATAAATGATAGTTTTTTTAGCCCTGATTGTCCCGAAGTTTCGGGAGGAAAATTCTTTTTTTTAATTACCACGGGTTTAAACTCGTGGTAATTAAAAAAAAGATTTGGGATGACAGCAGGATTGGCTTCAAATAAATATTAATATTGGTTTATAATTCAGGGTTTTGTTCAGGATGTCGTTTTAATTTGGCTATTGATGCATCGAGTTCGAAACCTAAAAGTAATATCATGCAGTTGATCCAGAGATAAAACATGACTATTAGTAGTGTTCCGATTGAACCGTAAAGTTCATTATATTTTGAAAATTTTACTACCCAAATTCCAAAAAAATACGATGTTATGATTATTAATACTGTAGTAAATATTGTCCCAACGGTTATGAATGCTCTTTTTCGAGTTTGTCTAATCCCGAATTTGAACAATGTTGCGATGACGAAGATAATCATAATTAAAACAAAAATGTATCGTCCGAATTGAATTAATGATATTTTATCAGAAATTCGCTCAGATAAAACATCTTGAATAATGGTTTTTTGAATGATTACCTCGAAAATAATAATGGTCGAAACGGCAATTATCAAAATAAAAGTTAACAATAATGATAAACAGAGAGCAACAAAATATTGTCTAAAATAAGCACGTTTAACAATAATATGATGTGAGGTTTCGAAACCCGACATTATAGCATTGACACCGTTTGTCATTAAGAAAACCGACAAAATAAATCCTGATGATAGCAATCCTGATTGGCTATTGTGCAAAATATCATTAATGATATTTTCGATTGCTCCATAAGTATTTGGCGGAACGGCCTCTGAAACGAATTGCAAAAAATCTTCTTGAAAACCATCAATTGGAATGAACGGAATAAGGTTCAAAATAAACAACGCAAACGGAAAAAGTGCCATAAAAAAACTCCAAGAAACTGCAGCAGCTCGATAACTCAATGCACCTGTTAAAATTCCTGAAATATAAAAATGCGACAATTCATAGAGCGAAATATTCTCTAGAAACGGTAATTTGATACCTTTTAAAAAAGTTACTAAGTATTTTAAAACTGGAGTATTTTCGATTTTAAAGTCTATTATTATTTATACTTGCAATCATTTTATTTAAAACTTATTTTATAATTTTTTTCTAAAAATCAAAAATAGTAAAAAATGATTTAAAAAATAAATTATTGGCTTTTGATTTTAAAATTTAATCAAGAAAGTTGTTTTATTTAAAAATTTGAGCTCTTAAACTCATTTAAATAATTTTGAATTTAATAAAAAGAAATTTTTTTATGTTAAATTGTTATAAGTATTAGTTTCTAAAAAGTTTATACTATTTTTAGTATTCTTTCGTTGTATAAATGTTAATTTGCACCAAAATAAATTCTAAAAATGAGCAACATAAAAATTCTTTGGGTTGATGATGAAATTGATTTGTTAAAACCACATATTTTATTCTTAGAAAAGAAAGATTACGAAGTTACAACCTGCAATAATGGACTTGATGCAATTGAAATTTTCGAAAAAGGAAATTTCGATATCGTTTTTCTTGATGAAAATATGCCAGGAATGAGTGGTTTGGAAACTTTGCAAGAAATGAAGGAAAAAAAATCTTCTACGCCAATGATAATGATTACTAAAAGCGAAGAAGAATATATTATGGAAGAAGCAATTGGGTCAAAAATTGCCGATTATTTGATAAAACCTGTCAATCCAAACCAGATTTTGTTGTCTTTAAAGAAAAATTTAGACCATTCGAGATTGATTTCCGAAAAAACAACTTTGGATTATCAGAAAGAATTTCGCAAGATTTCGATGGAAATGTCTGCAATTCGAACTTATGAAGATTGGATAGAAATGTATAAAAAATTGATTTTTTGGGAAATGGAACTAGAAAATATCAATGATCAAAGTATGGTCGAAATTCTAGAATCTCAAAAAATTGAAGCCAATTCGCAATTCGGAAAATTTATTGAACGAAATTATGAAGATTGGTTCGAACCAAAAGCCGATAAACCAATTTTATCTCATAATTTATTTAAAGAATTGGTGGTTCCAGAATTAACAAAAAAAGAAAAGCCTGTACTTTTTGTAGTAATTGACAATTTGCGTTTCGACCAATGGAAAGCTTTTGAAAGCGTTATAGGAAACCACTATAAACTAGAAAAAGAAGTGCCTTATTTTGCCATTTTGCCAACAGCAACGCAATATGCTAGAAACGCAATTTTCTCAGGATTGACACCGCTTGAAATGGAAAAACAATTTCCGCAATATTGGAAAAATGATATCGAAGATGGTGGGAAAAACTTGTATGAAGCCGAATTTTTAACGGCACATTTAAAACGTTTAGGTTTGAGTACTATCAAGCAAGATTATTTTAAAATTACGAATTTAAATAGCGGAAAAAAATTATCTGACAATTTTAAAACTATGAAAGACAATGATTTAGTCACAATAGTTTATAATTTTGTCGATATGCTGTCTCATGCAAAAACCGAAATGGATGTTGTTAAAGAATTAGCATCTGATGATAAAGCTTATCGATCATTAACTTTGAGTTGGTTTAAAAATTCGCCTTTGCTAGAAATAATTCAGCAAGCACAACGAATGGGTTTCAAGTTAATAATTACAACCGATCATGGTACAATTAACGTAAAACACCCTTCAAGAGTTATTGGAGATAAAAATACAAGCTTGAATTTGCGATATAAAACTGGTCGCAGTTTGACTTATGAAGACAAAGATGTTTACGCAGTACGTGACCCAAAACGCATTGGTTTACCTGCAATAAACATGAGCAGTTCGTATATTTTCGCAAAAAACGATTTATTTTTAGCGTATGTCAATAATTACAATCATTATGTGAGTTATTATAGAAACACCTACCAACATGGCGGAATTTCGTTAGAAGAAATGATTATTCCTTTTTTAGTTTTTAATCCCAAGTAGAATATTAAATTTTAAATATTTGATTTTAAATATAGATAATGAATATTGAATTTTCTTTAAGTGAAATAAACGAAGTTGCCAATAAAATTATTGCTAAAAATCCTCAAAAAGTGATTCTTTTTAACGGAGAAATGGGTGTTGGAAAAACAACATTAATAAAACAATTGTGCAAAAATCTTGGTGTTGAAGATTCAACAAGCAGTCCAACTTTTTCGTTGGTTAATGAATACAAAATAATTGATAATCAGTTGGTTTATCATTTTGATGTGTATCGATTAAAATCAGAATCCGAAGCTTTAGACATGGGAATCGATGAATATCTATATTCGGGAAATTGGTGTTTTATTGAATGGTCAGAAAAAATTCCAAATTTAATTCCTGACGAACATTCAATTATAAATATTGAATTATTAGAAAACGGAAATCGAAAAATTACCTTAATATAATGTCTGAAATTACAATCGAAATTATTCCGTTTTCATCGGAATATGCATCAGAAATTAAAATATTAAACATTGAATGGCTCGAAAAATATTTCGAAGTCGAAGAGTCGGATAAAAAAACGCTATCTAATCCGCAATTAGAAATTATCGACAAAGGTGGAAAAATATTTTATGCAAAATACCAAAATCAAATTGTTGGAACGGTTTCTTTACTAAAAATTGATAGTTTCACTTTCGAATTATCAAAAATGGCAGTTACCGAAAAAGTTCAGGGTTTAGGAATTGGAAAAAAATTAATAGATTATTGTATTTTATATGCTAAAGAAAACGGAATAAAAAAATTGATTTTATATTCGAATACAATTCTTGTTCCAGCCATAAATATGTATAAAAAATATGGATTTGTAGAAATTACTCTTAGTTCAAGCATTTATAAACGTTCGAATATTAAAATGGAGAAAATTATAGATTATTGAAATTAAAAACTAAATTTTATAATCTTAACAAAAAATTCTAATTTAATTGATTTTTGATATTGAAATTGTTTTTTAAAATTGAAATTGTTTTCGTAAATTGTGCCTCAAATTAATAATAGATGCCAATAAATTCTCCGTTTTCAGCAGCACAATTAATGCCACAAGAAGAAAAACTTGAAATCGCAAGACACAAAAGTGAGCTTTTTATTGGTATTCCAAAAGAAACAAGTTATCAAGAACGTAGAATTTGCTTGACACCAGATGCGGTAAATTCGTTAACATCTCACGGACATCGCGTAATGATTGAAGCTGGTGCAGGCGAAAGTTCGAGTTATTCAGACAAAGAATATTCAGATGCTGGTGCAGAAATTACTCAAGATACCAAAAAAGTTTTCGGTTGCCCAATGATTTTAAAAGTAGAACCAGCTACAATGACCGAAATCGAAATGATGAACCTTGAGACAATTATTATTTCGGCATTACAAATAAAAACTCGCAAAAAAGACTATTTCGAAGCATTAACCAAAAAGAAAATTACAGCGTTAGCATTTGAATATATTAAGGATGAAGATGGAAGCTATCCAGCCGTAAAATCTTTAAGCGAAATAGCTGGAACTGCCTCAATACTAGTCGCTGCCGAATTAATGATTAACAACCAAATTGGAAAAGGTTTGTTATTTGGTAATATTACTGGAGTTCCACCAACCGAAGTTGTAATAATCGGAGCAGGAACTGTTGGAGAATTTGCAGCAAAAACAGCTTTAGGATTGGGCGCAAGCGTAAAAATATTCGATAATTCAATTACAAAATTACGAAGATTACAAAACAATCTGAACCAAAGAATTTTCACATCGACCATTCAGCCAAAAGCATTATTAAAAGCTTTACGCCGTTGCGATGTTGCCATTGGTGCTATGCGTGGCAAAGATCGTTGCCCAGTTGTGGTTACCGAAACAATGGTCGAACATATGAAAAAAGGAGCAGTAATTGTTGATGTAAGCATTGATACTGGCGGTTGTTTCGAGACATCAGAAGTTACAACCCACGAAAAACCAACTTTCGTTAAAAGCAATGTTGTTCATTATTGTGTACCAAATATTCCGTCAAGGTATTCTAAAACAGCATCATTATCTATTAGTAACATTATTACTCCATATTTATTGCAAATTGCCGATGATGGTGGCATTGAAAGTGCCATTCGTTGCGATAAAGGATTGAAAAATGGCGTTTATTTATACCACGGAATTCTAACAAATAAAGCTATTGGCGACTGGTTTGGTTTGCCCGATAGCGATATAAATTTGATTGTTTTTTAAATAATATATTCCGATAAAATTAACACATTCTACTTTCAAAATATCTATTTTTGCCAATAATTTTAATTTTCGAAAATGGATTTCAAAACGCGTTTAGCTTATTATATTCTTGGTCTTTTTATTGGTGGATTGTTCTTGAAGTTTGTATTAGATTATACAGGCGGAAAAGGAATGGATTTTACCTATTTGCCAAATGCAAGAGTTTTAAAAAATATTAGAAACAAACCATTCGATTATTCTGAAATTGCAAAACAAAAATTAGAGGCCAAATTAATTTCACTCGAAGATGTCAAATACATTCTAACCGAAGGCGATGTTGATTTTGATTTAAGCAAAAAACCAATGCAAGGCGGCAAATTATATGTCGTAGATGGCGAAACCAAAAATAACATTCCAATTACATTGCACGTTATCAATAAAGAAGAAAAAGCATTATTGTTGGATATAATTAAAACAAATCCTGAATAATGGCAAGATTCGTCGAAAACGATTTACCAAAATCAAAAATTACAGCAAGTTCATTGAACAAAGCCAAAATTGTTTTTAAATATGCAGGCAAGAACCGATGGAAATTTTATGTTGGATTAATATTTTTATTATTAACAAGTGTTACTGCATTGGCTTTCCCAAAATTTATGGGAATGTTAATCGATTGTGTTAATAAAAAAGATAGTGATTTAGCCAATAAAATCGCATTAGGCTTAATGTTGGTTTTGGTTTTACAATCAGTATTTTCATTTTTTAGATTGTCATTATTTGTAAATTTTACAGAAAATACTTTAGCAAATGTTAGATTGGCATTGTATACTAATCTTGTGAAATTACCAATGTCATTTTTTTCTCAAAAACGTGTTGGCGAATTAAATAGTCGAATTAGCAATGATATTGGGCAAATTCAGGACACATTAACCACAACAATAGCTGAATTTTTAAGACAATTTATTTTAATTATCGGAAGTTTTATAATGTTGGCGAGCATCAATTGGAAACTGACAATTATGATGATTTCGGTTGTTCCTATTGTTGGAGTTGCAGCCGTAATTTTTGGAAAATTCATCAGAAAATATTCCAAAACTGTTCAAGATCAAGTTGCAGAAAGTCAAGTAGTTGTCGAAGAAACTATGCAAGGAATTTCTATTGTAAAAGCGTTTGCGAATGAATGGTATGAAATTGAACGCTATAAAGAAAAAATAAAAGAAGTTGTTCGAATTGGAATAAAAGGTGGACAATTTCGTGGTTATTTTGCATCATTTATTATTGTGTGCCTTTTTGGAACAATTGTGGCTGTTGTTTGGTATGGTGTAACTTTAGCAATTGCTGGAGAAATCACAGTTGGAGAATTATTTACATTCATTTTATATTCAAGTTATGTTGGTGCATCGTCTGGTGGAATTGCCGAATTGTATTCGCAAATGCAAAAAGCAATTGGCGCAACCGAACGTGTTTTTGAATTATTAGATGAAGTTCCCGAACAAATAAATTCTGATTCTGCTACAAATATTGAGAAAATAAAAGGCGAAGTTACTTTCCAAAATGTAGCTTTTTCGTATCCGTCAAGAAAAGAAATTCAGGTTTTAAAAAATGTAAGTTTCAAAGCCAATTTCGGTCAAAAAATTGCAATTGTTGGACCGTCTGGAACAGGAAAATCGACTATTGCCTCGCTCCTATTGCGTTTTTATGATATTGAAAGTGGTACTATTCTTATAGACGATAAAAATATTTATGATTACGATTTAGAAACTTTGCGAGGAAATATGAGTATTGTGCCACAAGATGTAATTCTTTTTGGAGGAACAATTCGAGAAAATATTGCTTATGGAAAACCAAATGCTACAAATGACCAAATAATTGTTGCAGCCAAACAAGCCAATGCTTTTAATTTCGTAGAAAGTTTTCCAGAAAAATTCGAAACAATTGTTGGAGAACGTGGCATTAAACTTTCGGGCGGACAACGTCAACGAATTGCAATTGCTCGTGCTTTACTCAAAAATCCAAGTATTTTGATTCTTGACGAGGCCACGTCTTCATTGGATTCTGAAAGCGAAAAACTGGTTCAAGAAGCTTTAGAAATTTTAATGGAAGGTAGAACGAGTATTATTATTGCACATAGACTATCCACCATTCGAAGTGCAGACCAAATTTTGGTTTTGGACAATGGAGAAATAAAGGAACAAGGAACGCACAAAGAATTAATTGACTTAGAAAACGGAATGTATAAAAATTTAAGTAATTTACAATTTAGTAATTCATAAATTATTATAAATTATCATTTGTTACCTGAAATTTAGTTCGTTTACTGCCTTCATACATTTCATATTTTACTAATCTTGCTTCTAAACTTGCGTTAAAAAGCTTGATTTTTCTTGATGGTTTTAAACCTACAAATTTTAAAGCTTCGAGATTCGCTGTAATAAACCAAGCGTTTGTATTTGGATAATTTTTCTTTAAAGTATCGCCAATATTCTTATAGAAATCTTCCATTTGAATGTTCAAACGCTCGTCATACGGCGGATTAAAAACTATATGTAATTTTCCTTCGTTGTTCTTTTCTGAATCGAAAAAGTTATTTTCTTCAATAGAAATATATTCCTCAAGATTCGCATTTTTGATATTTTCTTTGGCTTTTTGAACGGCACTTGGGGCTTTATCAAAACCTTTGATTGTATGATGAAATTCACGAACTTTTTTCAGTAAACTATTTGTAATGTTATCAAAAAGCTCATTGTCCCAATCGTTCCATTTTTCGAAAGCAAACTCTTTTCTATTAATATTTGCTGGAATATTACAAGCAATCATTGCTGCTTCGGCAAGAAAAGTTCCAGAACCACACATTGGATCTAGAAAATCGGTTTGTCCATCCCAACCTGAAAGAATCAAAACTCCAGCCGCCAAAACTTCATTAATCGGAGCAATATTTGTAGCCAAACGATAGCCTCGCTGATGCAATGAATTTCCAGAAGTATCAAGCGCAACTGATACATTTTCTTTGTCAATATGAATGTTAATTCTTAAATCAGGATGAATTTTCTCAATGCTTGGACGTTGTCCAGTTCGTTCTCGAAATTGGTCAACAATTGCATCTTTACATTTTTGCGAAACGAACTCTGAATGGTTAAAATGATCAGAATGCACGGTAGCATCAATTACAAATGTTTGATTTGCATTTAAAAATTTACTCCAATTGACACCCGAAATTCCTTTATAAAGTGCATTTTCGTCTTTAGCTTTAAAAAAATAAATTGGTTTTAAAATTTTCAAAGCGGTTCGCAAACTCAAATTGGCTTTGTACATAAAACCTTTATCACCTTTGAAACTAACCATTCGAACTCCTTGTTCTACATCTTGTGCACCAAGGTTTTTCAATTCATTTGCCAATATTTCTTCGAAACCAAAAAAGGTTTTTGCAATCATTCTAAAATTATCTTCCATAGCTCAATTCCCATTCGGGAAATTAATATTTTTAATGTTAAAAAACATACTTTAAAAAAAACTCCGTGAACCTCAAATTAAATCTCTGTGAATCTCTGTGTAATTTTTAGCAAAAATAGTCTAAATTTGCATTTTAAAACGTTTTCAAATAATAATAAATGTCAGATTCTTCAAAACTTGAAACCTTAAACTTGAAACTAGAAAAAAATAATTGGTTTTCAAGCTGGTTCGATTCTCCCTATTATCACATATTATACAAGGAAAGAAATTTTCGGGAAGCACAAATTTTTATGGACAATTTGACTTTTTATCTTAATATGGATGAAGGTTCAAAAGTTCTTGATTTGGCTTGTGGCAAAGGTCGGCATTCGATTTATTTAAATCAATTAGGATATAACGTTTTAGGTGTCGATTTATCCGAAAACAGCATTGAAATTGCCAATAAAAATGCAAACGAAACTTTGCATTTTAAAGTTCACGATATGCGCCATCCATTTGAAGAAAAATACGATGCAACTTTGAATATGTTCACTAGTTTTGGCTATTTCGAAAACGACGAAGACAATTTAAAAACATTAATTTCAATAAAAGAAAGCCTTTCGGAATATGGATTTGGCGTTATTGATTTTATGAATGTTAATAATGTAATTCCGAATTTGGTTGCCAATGAAATTAAAATTGTTGATGAAATAGAGTTTCATATAAAACGCTATCATCTAGATGGTTATATCTTTAAAGAAATTGATTTTGAAGCCAATAATGAGAAATTTCATTTTACCGAAAAAGTTAGAGCTTTCACATTACAAGATTTCGAAAAATTGATGGACGAAGCTGGAATATTTTTATTGGATACTTTTGGCGATTATAAACTTAAAAAATTTCATAAATTAGATAGCGAACGTTTAATAATGATTTTCAAATAATGAATTATTTATTGCCGTTAATTTCGGTTTTATTAGGCTATGGAATTGCATTTTTTTTGCAACCAAAAAACAAAACCAACCTCAAATTGTTATTGGCTTTTAGTGGTTCATTCTTATTATCAATAACTGTTATGCATTTGTTGCCAGAAGTTTACGAATCTAAAAGTAAAAATTTAGGTTTATTTATAATGTTGGGAATTTTATTTCAAATTGTATTAGAATTTTTCTCTCAAGGCGCTGAACACGGACACGTTCACGGGCACGAAAAAATGAATCAAATTCCTTGGTTGTTATTCATTTCTTTATGTATTCATGCGCTTTTAGAAGGTTTGCCGGTTAGTCGTCATAGTGATTTGGCAATAGGAATTGCGATTCATCATTTGCCAATTGCAATAATTTTGACAACTTTTTTTATCAATTCTGGATTAAACAAAACTGCAATTTTTTTATTTATGATAACATTTGCAATAATGACGCCTTTTGGAACCATTTTATCAGATTATTTACCAATTCTAAACCAATATTATTCAGAAATAACTGCAGTTGTAATCGGAATTTTATTTCATATTTCGTCAACAATTATTTTTGAAAGTAGCGAAGGTCACAAATTTAATATTGCCAAAATTTCGATGATCGTTTTCGGAATTCTGTTGGCTTATTTTATTTAAACTCAAATGGATTTAGATAAAATAAAACAAGAAATTCTAGATTTATATGAAATCTGTTTAGAAAAAACTGAACCTTTTCATATTAAAATCGACATTTGTTTGGTTCCAAATTATTTGTCAGATTTAGTGTTCCAAAATACCGGAATTGATATATCAAACCATTTGATAACGATTGATAATTATGGAATTATTCATTCCTTGCACAAACATGGGAACCCCATTTCTGAATCAAAACGAGGTCAAGTTGCGCTGCAAAAAGAAGATTTTATAAAATTTATTGATGTAATTTTTGAACCAGATTCAATAGTATTATTAGACAAATCAAAAAGAAGCAGTTTGCCTTTATTACAATTTGAAAAAGTTATAAATGACAGAAAAATTGTTGTCAAAGAAATTAGAACCATCACAAGTTCCAAGAAGAACAAAGTTAGCCGACTAGTTTTTCATACAATGTACAAATTTAAAAGCCCAACTAAACTAGTTTAGTTGGGCTTTAACCTACGAATTATGCTGTACGAAACTAACCTATTCACCACGTCCTAGACGTTTAGGTTATGCAAACTTAAATATTTTTATTCATTATACAAAAAAATTAATAAATATTAACATTTTGGAATTTTAAATTGTTTTTAAAAAACCTCAAATTATCTATTTAACAAGTTTTCTTATTCTCGAATTAAAGTTATATTTGCAATCTTGAAAATTACAAAAACACAAAATGAAAATATCTTACAATTGGTTAAAACAATTCATTAAAATTGATTGGAAATCGGACGAAACTGTTACTTTATTAACAGATTTGGGGCTTGAAGTCGAAATCGTAGAAAAATATCAATCAGTAAAAGGAGGTTTAGAAGGAATTGTTGTTGGTCACGTTTTGACATGCGTGCAACACCCAAATGCTGATAGACTAAAAGTTACAACTGTTGATATTGGAGACGGAAATCCTATTCAAATTGTTTGTGGCGCAAGCAATATCGCTGCTGGACAAAAAGTACCAGTTGCAACTATTGGAACAGTTTTGTTTGACAAAAACGGAGAATCATTTGTAATCAAAAAAGGTAAAATTCGTGATGTAGAAAGTCACGGAATGATTTGCGCAGAAGATGAATTGGGTTTAGGTTCAAGCCACGACGGAATTATGATTCTAGATACAAAATTGAAATCAGGAACTTTGGCGTCTAAAGTATTTAATATAGAAAATGATGAAGTTTTCGAAATTGGATTGACACCTAATCGTGCTGATGCAATGTCTCATTTAGGAACAGCGAGAGATTTAAAGGCTGGAATGCTACAAAAAGGCATAAATGTTGAATTCATAACACCATCTGTAAGTAATTTTAGAGTCGATAAACGAACTTTAAAACTCGATGTTGACGTGCAAGACACCAAACTTTGTCCAAGATATTGCGGTGTTACCATTTCTGGAATTACAGTAAAACCATCGCCAGAATGGTTGCAAAACCGTTTGAAATCTATCGGAATAAATCCAAAAAACAATATTGTTGATGTTACTAATTATGTTTTACACGAATTAGGACAACCACTTCACGCATTTGACGCCAATAAAATTTCTGGAAAAGTTATTGTCAAAACATTAAAATCCGGAACAAAATTTACAACTCTTGATGATGTCGAAAGAATTTTGCACGAAGAAGATTTAATGATTTGCGATGCCAATGGACCAATGTGTATTGCAGGAGTTTTTGGTGGAAAAAATTCTGGAGTTTCAGAAAACACGAATTCTATTTTTCTAGAAAGCGCTTACTTTAATCCAGTTAGTGTTCGTAAAACTGCAAAAAGACATACTTTAAGTACTGATGCTTCGTTTAGATTTGAGCGTGGAATTGATCCTACAATTACCGAATATGCTTTGAAACGTGCAGCACTTTTGATTCAAGAAGTTGCAGGTGGAGAAATTACGATGGATATTGTTGATATTTATCAGAAAAAAATTGAAGATTTTCCTGTTTTTTTGAATTTCGAAAAAACTAGAAAATTAATTGGTCAAGAATTACCAAAAGAAACAATCAAGAAAATTTTAGCTTCGTTAGATATTAAAGTTACAAGCGTTACAGAAGCTGGTTTGGGATTAATCATTCCGTCATATCGAGTTGACGTGCAACGTGAAGTCGATGTTATAGAAGAAATTTTAAGAGTTTATGGTTACAATAACATTAGTTTTTCTAAAAAATTAAACGCAACAGTTTCTAACTCTTCAAGAACCGAAGATTACAAGATTCAAAATATTATAGCCAATCAATTGAATTCATTGGGATTTAATGAAATGATGGCCAATTCTTTAACAACTGCCGAATATGCAAAATTGTCTGATTTATTGAAAGATGAACACAATGTAACAATGCTCAATCCGTTGAGTAACGATTTGGCAACAATGCGTCAATCACTATTGTTTTCAGGATTAGAAGCCGTTTCATACAACATTAATCGTCGAAATTCTGATTTGAAATTATTCGAATTCGGAAAATCATATCATAATTATGAAACTGGTTACGAAGAAAAAAAGCATTTATCATTGTTTACAACCGGAAACAGAAATAATGAAACTTGGACAAATTTACAAAAACCATCAGATTTCTTTTTATTTAAAGGTTATGTAAATGCAATTTTTGACCGATTAGGAATTAATAAAACAAAAATACAGCCTTTTACAAATGATGTTTTTGCAGAAGGTTTGGCGATTTCTGTTGGAAATGATATTTTGGTAGAATTCGGAACAATTAAAAAAACCATATTAAAAAGTTTCGATATCAAGCAAGAAGTTTTTTATGCTGATTTTAATTGGACTCCAATTTTAAAATTGATTTCTAACAAAATCAAGTTTGTCGAAATTACAAAATATCCAGAAGTTCGCAGAGATTTATCATTATTATTAAATGAAGAAATTTCGTTTGAAAGTATCTATAAAATTGCAAGATTATCTGAGAAAACTTTATTAAAAGAAATCGATTTGTTTGATGTATATCAAGGAAAAAATCTTCCAGACGGCAAAAAATCTTATGCTGTTAGTTTTACAATTCAAGATGTTTCAAAAACTTTGACAGATGAGCAAATCGATATTGTAATGCATAAATTACAAAAAAACCTAGAAACTGAATTGGGTGCGAGTTTGAGATAAAGATGTAAATATAGGTATGTGAAAAAATCCAATTCTAAGATAGTCTTATAATTGGATTTTTTTTTAAAATTCTAATGAAATTCCTTAGTTTTCTCTTGAACTCCTACTGTTGCAAAATCTTGAACCAATCTGTCAGCATAATCATCTAACAATTCTAAAACTCGTTCTTTTTTATCCGATTTTACAATTAATCCTGCATGATAATCTAATGGAACTCTAAAACAAACTTCTGAATCAGAGAAACTTGACAAATCTGGATTTTGAAATTTCGACAATGTCAATACAATTCCAGCATAACCTTTTTTGACTTTAGGCAATTTGTAATCATTATTTTTTAATAAAGAATCTTCAATTTTTGCCCATTCTCCCCAAAGATTAACATCTGATGCAGATTCGACCATTTCGGCTAAATGTGCACCACCAACTCTTGACGAAGTTTCTAAGAAATAAATTTTTCCATCTTCATTACATTTAATATATTCAGAATGTGCTGCGCCGTGTTTCAATCCAAAACCTTTGATTACCTGTTCATTACATTTTTTAATTGCTTTATCATCATTAGAATTATATTCAATATTAGCACTTCTAAAAATACCACCACCTTGAGAAATTTCCATTGGTGTAGCCAAATATTTAGACGTTATACTAAACAAAATCTTACCATCAAGAATCAAACTATCACAATGGTACACATCGCCAGGACGAAATTGTTCTAGCAAATATTTAAAGCGATTATTGCCCATTTCATTAATGTGCATCCATAAATCTTCCTTGTTATGAACCTTAATTATTCCAGCTGCCGATGCTTCTGAACGAGGTTTCAAAACCCACGGAGCTGCAATATTATCTGCAAAATCATTAATATCATTGTCATTAAACAACGAAACAAAATTCGGATTTGAAATTCCACAAGATTTTGCACGCATTCGCATTGCCAATTTATCACGAAAATAGCGACCAGTTGTTTGACCCATTCCGTCAATTCTCAAGTTTTCTCGCAAGTAAGTTGCTTTTTCAACATCAAAATCGTCGAGTGCCACAATAGCATCTACTTTGTTGTTTTTCATTAAGTTACCAACTCCTAGGAGTAAATGATCCAAATTCCAATCGACATCTTGACCTTCCATAAAGAAAACCTCATCGATATATTCGTAAGGCCAAGGTTTGTCACGCAACTTTTCGGAAGTAATTAGGTAAACTTTGTTTCCTAACTTTTTTAAATTGATTAAAAAATCAGCACCTTTAAAATAATTCGAGATGCAAACAAATGTTTTCGGATTGTTCATTGTTAAATTATTAAAGGTTATTTTACATTTGCCACAAAGGCACAAATACTCTAAATCTTTTTTTTGTTTAAATGTTATTTCTTTTAATTTTATAAATCTTTATGAATTAGAGTTTTTGTGGCAAGATTATTAAATCAAATTCTCAACAAACTTGGACAATAAATGAACTCCATAAGCAGTTGCATGTTTGGTTTTGGCAAATTCATCGTCACCAAAAGCCACACCAGCAATGTCCAAATGTGCCCAAGATTTGTGCTCATTAGTAAAAAATTCTAAAAATTTTGCTGCCGAAATTGCACCAGCAACAGGTTTTCCTGAATAATTTTTTACATCGGCAATTTCGCTTTCAATATCCGATTTATACGAATCCCAAAGTGGTAATTGCCATAATCGTTCGCCTATTTCGTCACCAGATTTTTGCAAATTTTTCGAAATTTCTTCATTATTCGTAAAAAGTGCAGCACATTCATATCCAAAAGTTCCAACAGAACTTCCAGTCAAAGTGGCAATATCGACAATAATTTCTGGATTAAAATTTTTAATTAAATAGGACAATCCATCAGCAAGAATCAATCTTCCTTCGGCATCAGTATCTATAATTTCAATCGAATGACCTGAATAACTGCCAATTACATCACTCGGAAGAAATGATTTAGAATCAACAGAATTCTCGCAACAAGGTACAATTGCTGTAACTTTTACATCAAGTTTCATACTCGAAATTAGTTGCATGGCTCCAAAAACTGCTGCTCCACCAGCCATATCGCACTTCATATGAACCATTCCTGCAGTTTTAATATTCAAACCGCCAGTATCAAAAGTTACGCCTTTTCCAACCAGACCAATATGTTTCGTTTTAGCATTAAAATTTTCGGGAACATAATTCATAATCACAAACTGCAATTCTTGATTGCTTCCCTTTCCGACTGATACAAACGCTTCTAAACCAAGTTCTTTAGATTTTTCCAAACCAAAAATTTCAGTCGAAAAACCGTGTTTTTTTCCGGTTTCGGTTGCCCAATTTGACATATATTTTGGTGTAACCACATTTGGTGGCAAATCTACCAAATTAAAAACTTCGAGTTGAGCATTTGCAATTTTTATTGCTTTATTAATGCTTTCAGAAAAATCAATTTTTGAAATTATATCCAAATCAAAATTTTCTTTTAAAAATGGATGAATTTCTTTTTTCTTAAAATGTCCTAAATCGTAAGTTCCTAATAATAAACCAGATAAAATTGATTCGACTTGATATTTAGAGAAATTATCTGGTAAAACCAATGCCACATTTCCAGAAAAATTATCTTTTTGTTTGCTTGAAATTCTTCTAAAAATCGTTTTTATTGATTTGTAATCAATTTCTTTTCCGAGACCAATAAAAACGTGCAAACTATTGTATTTATCAACAATATAATGTGTATCTTTTTTACCATAAAAAACTTTTGATGTTACAGAAGTTCCATGATATTCAATCGGAATAAGACTTTTTGGAGTAGTTTCAAAAACTGGTATTAAAATTGTACCCGAATAATTATCGAGGTTTTGTATATTTTTAAAATTCATTTATTATAATTTTTCTATTTTTCTTTACTAAAAAATAACCACTCAATTGCTTTAGGAAACTCATCTGACCAATAACTTTCATTGTGTTTTCCTTCCATATTGATACTTAAATTTATTTTCATTTTATCGGAAACAAATTCGCTTTTGACCATATTTTTCTTGAATCTTTTTACATGTTCAATCATTGTTGCACTTTCGTCACCACCTGCATAAAGATAAATTTTCGTATCTTGATAACTTTCGTCAATGTCATTAGGAATATTTAATTTTGGCACAACCCAAAGTGATGGCGAAAAAATCATTAATTTTCCATAGACTTCAGGATACATTAATCCACTAAAAATACTAACCAATCCGCCCATCGAACTGCCGCCAATTCCTGTGAATTCTCTTTCGGATTTGGTTTTGAAATTTGAATCAACGAACGGTTTTAAAGTATCGGTTACAAATCGTATGTATTGTTTTCCTTGACCAGAACCTAAAACAGTTTTTCCAACATTGTATTCTTTAATTCTATCTTTATCAGCATGTTCTATAGCGATAATTATAATTTTTCCAATATTATATTCTGACATAACTGCCAGTTTTTTGTCTATTTCCCAATTGCCAAATTCGGCATTTTCATTGAATAAATTTTGAGCATCTTGCAAATATAAAACGGGATAATTTTCATTTGAAATATCATAATCATGTGGCAAAAGTGCCCAAATTTTTCTTTTTTTATTGAGTTGTGGAATTTCAAATTCATCTGAAATTAATTTTACCTGTGGCAAAAAGTTTGGTTTGAACGGCAACCAGTTTTTTCTCCATTTATCAACATGTTCTTTCTTAACACCAGAATTTTGTTGACAAACACGGTTTTCAGTTCGATTTCCATATTTATCAATTTCGACATCACTCCAATCGCCTTTTGTGAATTTATACAAAAGTGTTTCTGGATAAACAAAATTATCATCGAATTTAAAATGGTATAAACCGTTACCAATTTTTTCCATCATAAATTCTTTGTCTTGTGTACGCCATTTATTGAAATTTCCAGAAATGTAAACATTTCGAAAATCATCATCGTCGGTTGTCAGTAAAATATTAAGTTGTGGCTCGATTATTTCGGTTTCAAGTTCATCGAGAGCCTTATTTTCATTAGAATTCATATAAAATCAAAAAAAACTATAGTTTTAAAAAGTAAATATAGTTTTTTGATTTTTGAAATAAAAATAAGTTTACAGTTAAATTAAAATTATTTTATTAAATTTATTATTATCTTGAAATTATTTAAGAAATACATATTATTTCTCTCTAAATTTTAAAACATTAACAACATCTTGCAATTTAAAACCTTTTGCTTGCAATAAAATCAAGTAATGAAATAACAAATCTGCACTTTCGTCGAGAAATAATTTGTCGTTATTATCTTTGGATTCAATGACTACTTCGATTGCCTCCTCGCCTACTTTTTGAGCAATTTTATTGATTCCTTTTTCGAATAAACTAGCGACATAACTTTTGTCTGATGATGCATTTTCTTTTCGCTCTTGAATGGTATTTTCTAGAATTGAGATAAAACCATAGTCTTGATTGTTAGACTCTTGCCAACAATTATCAGAACCGGTATGACAAGTAGGTCCAATTGGATTTACTTTTATTAAAAAAGTATCGTTATCACAGTCATTTTTTATATCGACTAAATTCAAAAAATTACCACTTTCTTCTCCTTTTGTCCACAATCTATTTTTTGAACGACTAAAAAAAGTAACTTTTTTGGTTTCTAAAGTTTTATCATAAGCTTCTTTATTCATATAACCCATCATCAAAACCGTTTTGGTTATTGCATCTTGAATTATAGCTGGAATTAATCCGTCGTTATTTTTATTGAAATTTATAGTCATTTTTAATTTTTATTTGTTCAAATTTACATTTTTCAGATTTTCTAAAAAGCTTTTAAACTCAAGTCCATATTTTGAACCGAATGCGTCAATGCACCAGATGAAATGTAATTTACGCCACAATCGGCATAATTTCTGATTGTTTTTTCATTTATATTTCCAGATGATTCTGTCAAACATTTTTTACCAATAAGTACTACTGCTGCTTTAGTATCATCAAAATTAAAATTATCAATTAGAATTCTATAAACACCATCAGATTCTAAAATTTCTTTAATTTCATTAAGATTTCTAGCTTCTACAATTATTTTTAAATCAAGATTATTTTCTATTAAATATTTTTTGGTTTTTGCAATTGCAAGTGATATCCCTCCAGCAAAATCATTGTGATTGTCTTTAAGCATTATCATATCATACAATGCAAAACGATGGTTTTCTCCACCACCAATTTTTACAGCCCATTTTTCGCAAGCTCTAAAACCAGGTGTTGTTTTTCGGGTATCTAATATTTTTGTGTCAGTACCTTTTAATAAACGGACATAACTATCTGTTTTTGTGGCAATTGCCGACATTCTTTGCATTGCGTTCAAAACCAAACGTTCGGCTTTAAGAATCGATTGAGAAGAACCAGAAACATGAAAAACAATGTCTCCATATTTTACAGTATCGCCATCTTTTATAAATGTTTCTAGCTTTAAACTTGAATCGACATACTCAAAAACCATTTTTGCAAATGCAACTCCTGCAATAATTCCGCTATCTTTTACAATTAATTTAGCTTTTCCCATTGCTGATTCTGGAATACAAGCCAAAGAACTATAGTCTCCATTACCAATATCTTCTCGAATTGCATTTGCAATTATTAAATTTAATTCGTTTTGAAATTGCTTTTCAGAAATCATTTTTAATCTTTTTTTAAGGAATGCAAAAATAGGAAAAAAATTAGATTAATAGAATATTAGAATTAGTAAATTTGTAAACTCTACATCGAAAATTATGAATATTAAACTTATAGCCATTGGCAAGACTGACAATAAAAATTTGCAATCATTAATAGACGAATATTCAAAACGTTTGTCATTTTATATCAAATTTGAATTAGATATTATTCTGGATATTAAAAATGTAAAAAACTTATCTGAAAGTCAACAAAAAGAGAAAGAAGGCGAATTAATTTTGTCTAAAATTACAGCAACTGATCAATTGATTTTATTAGACGAAAATGGAAAAAATTTTTCCAGTATTGACTTTTCATCAGAATTACAAAAAAAAATGAACTCAGGAGTAAAAACATTGGTTTTTGTAATCGGTGGACCTTATGGCTTTTCTGAATCTGTTTATAAAAATGCAAATGGCAAAATTTCTCTTTCTTTGATGACTTTTTCTCATCAAATGGTTCGCCTTTTTTTTATCGAGCAATTGTATCGAGGTTTTACTATTTTAAAGAATGAACCTTATCATCATCAATAAATTTGTAAAAAATTCTTTTAAAAATAAAAATGTTAAAATTTTACAAATAATAAGTTTTAAAAGACTTAATAAATTAAAAATACAGAAGAAAGCGCATTTCGTCGATTATTTGAGTTTTGTATGGCGTAAAATAGAATAGAATTAACTAATAATATAAATTTGTTTTCAAGTTTAGGTTTGTTAAATTGTATTTGTTTTTATTTAAGTTTACAGATATTTCAAAAATGCGTATTTATACGTATATGTATATAAAATCAACACGTTACTTTTGCTTTATAATTATTTTATAAATGTTTTAATATCTAATAATTGTTTCACTCCTCTAAATAAACAAATTATGACAATTAAAATTAAGAAGAAAAAAAAACAGTTTTGTTAAACCTATAAACGAAACTAAAAAAAAAACTACTATTTTTTAAAATATGCAACAATTGATGTTGTCAAATTTCCAAAAAAACTAAATGGGAAATTTGATTTAATATTCAAATAATCTAATCTATGCCAAATAATTTAAATTAGTAAAAATTAAAATCATGAAATCGAAGATTCAAGAATTCCAGAAAAACAATTTGCCAGAGATGATTAAAACCAAATCAACCTCGTTAATTATTTTGTGCTTATTAACTGCATTTTCTTTTGCACAAAATAAAAAAATCGCAACAATTATTCAATACGACGAATTTGTAAATGCTTCTAAAGTTGAAACAAAAAATTTCAAACCTTTAAGAATTGAATCTTTAATAAACGAAATACAATCTTCTGTTTATTTAGAATTTGATGGGGTTAAAACTTATGGGTTAAAACCTGTTAGTGTTTTTACTTCGGTTAAAAATATCCAGAATGTTAAAAAATACGATATTAAAAAAGAAAATATCGAAATCTTAAATATTAGAATTAATAATTTTGATGATTTAAAATCTAATATCGATTTATCAATTTTTTCAGATTTCAAAAAACTAAAATACATCTATATTATTTCTGATATTAAATGTAATAATACTGATGTTGAATCCATAGTGAAAAATATTGGCAATTATATTGTTTTGTACAAAATTGCAAGTAATTCATAAATATTAAATTCTTAAAATTTTTAGTTATGAAAAAAATTAACTTAAATCAATTTTACAGTTTTTTGATTTTGATTTTTTTAATATTTATTTCATTAAAAATCAATGCCCAAATTAGAGTTCCATTTACTCAAAGAACGTCTCAGTATTCACCAACCAAAAAAATCTATAATGTAAAAGGAGATTTTACTTTGATGGGAAATACCAATTTGACGCTCCAGAATTACAACGACAATCAGCCTAATAATAACAATTTTATGCGTTACGTTGATGTAGATAATGATCCTACAACTTGGAATTCTTCTTCATCGACATTGCAATTCTCATCAGAAAATGGTGCCAATCCGAATTGTTCCAAAATAGTTTATGCTGGTTTATATTGGACTGGTCGTGCAGCAATTGACAATGCTTCGAGTACAGATGTTTTCTCGGTTACTAATTCAACAAACGTAGTTAATCAGCCAATTAACAATGATTTGGTCGTTGGTCACGACCAAAATATTACCAATACAAATTATAATTTAATCGTTTCTAGAAACAATATTTCTAGTTTAAAAAATCCAATTTATACATTTATCGGTAGCGGAAATACTTATGAATTTGATTTTACAAATAATATTGGAATAAATGCTTTAACTTTATCAATAAATTCTGCAACTCCAATAAATATTCCAGTCATTTTATCCAATTCTGGAACGAATACAATTGCAACTTTTGTCACACCATATATTATTGTAGATGGAACATTAAATATTACAATCAATTCATTATTAAGAGATTCACAAACAGATTTAGGAACAGGTCCAACTTTAGATACTTCTTTTGCAAATGTTAATGTTTCTGGACTTTACACAGGAACTTTACCAATAACTAGAACTTACGATAAAAGAATAATATCATTAAAAGGTCCAAATTCAACCACTTACACTCAATTTACAGCTAATGCAAATGACATTAATTATCCTAATACTAATGATGCCTATATTTATGCGGGTTACAAAGAAATAACAGACTATGTTCGTGCTAACGGAATTGGCGAATATTTTGCAGCTGACATTGCGCTTAAAGAGGGAAATGGTGGCGGTTCAGGATATTATGGAGGTTGGGGAATGATTGTTGTTTATGAAAATCAATTAATGAAACAGCGTGATGTAACTATTTTTGATGGTTATGCATTTGTGACAGGAACTGGAGATTTCGATTTACCAATTTCAGGAATAAATACTGTGCAATCTGGACCAGTTGGTATTAAATTAGGTTTAATGGCTGCTGAAGGTGATAGACCGTTTACTGGTGATTATTTTAGAATTCAAAAACAAAGCGATTCAACTTATTTAGATTTAATTCACTCAGGAAATGCATCAGATAATTTCTTTAATTCGTCGATAGTTACAGGAGGAAATCCAAGAAATCCAAATTTATTGAACAATACAAGTATCGATTTATGTATGTTCGAAATACCAAATATTAATAACGAAGTGATAACCAACAATCAAACTTCGGTTAATTTTAAATATGGATCTACTTTCGAAACTGTTGTGATATATACAATTGCAATGTCGGTAGATGCCTATATTCCTAATGTTGATGTATTAATAATTCCACAAAATATAAATGGAAACCCAATTGTTGGAAGTACAATAACAACACAACCAGACGATATTATTGAAATGAAAATCGAAATCAGAAATTCTGGAAACGAACCTGTTAATAATTCTCGTTTTGTAGTTCCGATTCCATATACTGCAACTTATGTTCCAGGAAGTTTGTCTAAAAATTTATATTTTACGCCAAATCCTATTCCAAATAATTGTTATTTTGATCCAAGTTTAAGTACAAATGGATCGATTGTTTGGGATTTTGGTACTTTACCATTACCAGCAAATCCGAGTGTTTTATTGGCAGATTATACTTTTAAAATAAAAATCACTAATGATTGTGCGATTCTAAAAAATACTGCTTGTGGACAAAACGCATCAATTTCTGGATTATCAAGCGGTGTTGGAGCTATTACTGGCATAACATTTAGCGATAAAGACTATTTTATAGGGTATAATAATGTCGGAACTTGTGTTGGTTTGCCAATTCTGGATCCGCTGCCAATTGCAATAGATGCAACTAATTTTGTTCAATTAAATTGTCAATCTACACCAGATATTCGTGAATTTACATTTTGTAATATTCCAAATGCTACAATTCCAATAACTGATGTTTCTGGAGCTTTTCCTGCTGGAACACTTTTTTACAACCAATTTCCGATTACAAGCACATCGATTCAATATACAATTTCAAATCCATTTCCTGGAACTGTTGGCACTTTTAATTATATAGCTGTTCCACCAACTACTAATTCAGGTTGTTTTTATACTTTTCGCATTACAATCGCAAATGCTCCAATGGTTCCAATTACAACACATGTTACTTATTGCCAAGGAGAAATTGCTCAACCACTAGAATCAAACTTAAATAATCCTGAAAATACATTATATTATTACAATTCATTAACAAGTGGTGCGCAATTATCAATAACGCCATCTACTGCAACTGTTGGACAATTTACTTTTTATGTAGCAGAAGCTTCATCTGGAACATGTATAAGTGATAAAGTTGCAATAATTGTTACTATAAATCCGACTCCTATTGCAACAGCACCAATATTAACAATTATTCAAGGTTGTTCAACAGATGTAATTATGGATTTGGTTTACAGTGAAAATGCTGTAACCATAACTTTAGATCAGTTTTTAGCTTACGGAGGAACTTATACCAATTACAATTTAAATCCTTTTATTTCTTATATCGATACAAAATCTGGAACTTGTCCAATTATTGTAACGAGAGTTTTTACAATTAATTGTGTTTGTTTTGATCAAACTTTTACTCAAATAATTAATATTCAAGACACTATAAATCCAACCGCTAATTCGCTAATTGATTTGGTTGTTTCTGGTTGTAATGCTACTTTTCCAGTTGCTGATATTTCATTAATTTCTGCAAATGATAATTGTTCAACGCCGATTGTTGCATTTGTTTCAGATTCTGCTCCAAATGTTGTTGGTTGTGTGGAAACTATTATTCGTAAATATTCAGTAACTGATGTTTGTGGAAACTCGATTTTCGTTCCTCAGAACTTGATTCGTACAATTGATAATGAAAATCCAACCGCTAATTCACTAATTGATTTGACGGTTTCTGGTTGTAATGCTACTTTTCCAACACCAAATATTTCATTAATTACGGCTGCTGACAATTGTTCAACGCCAACTGTTGCATTTGTTTCTGATTCTGCTCCAAATGTTGTTGGTTGTGTGGAAACTATTATTCGTAAATATTCAGTAACCGATGTTTGTGGTAATTCGATTTTTGTAAATCAGAACTTGATTCGGACGATTGATAATGAAAATCCAACCGCTAATTCGCTAATTGATTTGGTTGTTTCTAGTTGTAATGCTACTTTTCCAGTTGCTGATATTTCATTAATTTCTGCAAATGATAATTGTTCAACTCCGATTGTTGCATTTGTTTCTGATTCTGTTCCAAATGTTGTTGGTTGTGTTGAGACTATTATTCGTAAATATTCTGTTACTGATGTTTGTGGTAATTCAATTTATGTAAATCAAAACTTGATTCGGACGATTGATAATGAAAATCCAACCGCTAATTCGCTAAATGATTTCACGGTTTCTGGTTGTAATTCAAGTTTTCCAAATCCTGATATTTCTTTGGTTGTTGCAAATGATAATTGTTCAACGCCGATTGTTGCATTCGTTTCAGATTCTGTTCCAAATGTTGTTGGTTGTGTGGAAACTATTATTCGTAAATATTCAGTAACTGATGTTTGTGGTAATTCAATTTATGTAAATCAGAACTTGATTCGTACGATTGATGCAGTTTTACCAATATTAACATCTATATTAAATACAAATATAAATGTTAATTGTGACGAAATTCCATCAAAACCTGATTTAGTTTTTACAGATAATTGTTCTTCATTAGTTAACGTTGTTTATAATCAAAGTGATTCAACTCCTGTAAACGGAACTTTTACAATCATTAGAACTTGGATCGCAAGCGATAATTGCTCGAATACTACAACAATTACTCAGACAATAAATGTTACTATTCAAAATAACTTTGCTTCAATAAATCAAGAATTATGCAATCTAGAATCTGAAGTTTTAAGTATGAATGGCTTATTACCCGCCAATTTGGTTAGATTAGGAACTTGGATTGACACTAATAATTCTGGTGGGATTTTGAACAACGGATTGGGTCAATTTTCTGCTTTTGGAATTAATGCTGGTAATTATAATTTGACTTATCAAATTAATGACCCAATTTGTCCAAAGAAATTTGAAATAAGAATGAAAATCACTACCGATTGTCAAGTTCTTGGCGTTTCTGAATGTGTAATTAAAGTTATGAATGCAGTTTCTCCAAACAACGATGGAAATAATGACACTTTTTTTATTGAAAATCTTGATTGTTATCCTGATAATAAAGTAGAAATTTTTAACCGTTGGGGAATTTTAGTTTATGAAGGCGAACATTATGATAATAAAAGTATTACTTTTAGCGGAATTTCAAACGGCAGAACAGTTGTTTCTAAAGATGAAATGTTGCCTGCTGGAACTTATTTTTATATATTAAAATATAAAGAAAATAATGGAACAGCTATTGATAAATCTGGATATTTGCACCTTAATAAATAATTGAATATGAAGACATTTATACTATTTCCCCTTTTAGTCTTTTCAATTTTATTGGGTTTTTCACAACAAGACGCACAGTTTACTCAATATATGTACAACACTAGCAATATCAATCCTGCATATGCTGGTTCACGTGATGTTTTGAGTATTTTCGCCTTGCACCGCACACAATGGGTTGGTTTAGATGGTGCGCCAGTTACCAATACTATAAATATAAATACTCCAATTGGATCAAATATTGGAATTGGATTAGGAATAATAAATGATAGAATTGGAGTTTCTGACGAGAATAATATTTCTGCAGATTTCTCTTATACTATTCAAGCATCAGATAATTATAAATTGGCATTTGGATTAAAAGCAAGTGCCAATATTCTAAATATTGCATTCGATAAATTGAGTTATGCAGTTGCAGATCCAAGTTTTGAAACCAATCTAAACAAAAAAATTTCACCAAATATTGGAACTGGACTTTATTTTTATTCTGACAATACTTATATTGGATTATCGGTTCCAAATTTTCTTGAAACAAGACATTACGACAGAACATCTACAATAAATTCTGCAAAAATTACAGCACAAGAAAGAATGCATTTTTATTTTATAGCAGGACACGTTTTTGATTTATCAGAAAACATACAATTTAAACCGTCATTATTGACAAAAATTGTTCAAGGCGCACCATTGCAAATCGATGCTTCTGCGAATTTTATGATTAATCAAAAATTTATAATTGGTGGTGCTTATCGTTGGAGTGCAGCTGCAAGTGTGATGGCTGGTTTTCAAATAAATGAATCTTGGTTAATTGGATATGGATTCGATTTAGAAACCACTAGATTAAAGGCATATAATTCTGGTTCTCACGAAGTTTTCTTGAGATATGAATTACCAAAACAAAAAATTGTTCACCCTAGATTTTTCTAAAAATTAGAATTATATATTTATGAAAACCCACAACTTAATATACATCATATTATTCGGATTTTTCGCGACGTTTGCTTATTCGCAAAAAGAAAGAGAAATCAATGCCGACAAAAAATACGATAAATATAATTATGTCGACGCGATTAAAACCTATGAACGAATAGCCGCAAAAGGTTATAAATCGGTTGATTTGTTTCAAAAATTAGCAAATTCTTACTATTTTAATAGCGAACTTGTTAAAGCAAATAAATATTATGCCGAACTTTTTGCTCTAAAACAAGAAGTTGCTCCAGAATATTATTACAGGTATTCTCAATGTTTAAAATCAGTTGGAAATTATAAAAAAGCTGATGAAATGCTAACTTTATTTAATCAAAAATCAGGCAATGATGAACGAGGAAAATTGTTCGATAAAAACAAAGATTATTTAGCAGAAATTAAAAAGAATTCTGGAAAATATACAATTGAAAGTCTTGATATTAATTCTAAATATTTAGATTACGGAAGCGCATTTAATGGCGACAAATTGGTTTTTGCATCTGCTAGAGAAACAGATAATTTTTTAGTTCGAAAAAGCGATTGGAACGATCAATCTTTTATGAATTTGTACCAATCGACAATAAAAGCAGATGGAACATTAGACAAACCAGAAAAATTCAGTAAAAATTTAACAACAAAATTTCACGAAAGTTCTCCAATTTTCACAAAAGATGGTAATACAATGTATTTTACCAGAAATAATTATAATAATGGAAAAAAAGGAAAAGACAACCAAAAAGCAGTTTTATTGAAATTATATAAATCAATAAAAAATGGTGCCGATTGGAACGATGCAACCGAATTATCGTTAAACAGTAATCAATACAGCACTGCACACCCAAGTTTGAGTCCAGATGAAAAAACTTTATATTTCTCTTCTGATATGCCAGGAACTTTAGGACAATCAGATATTTGGAAATCAGCAATAAACAGCGATGGAACTTTTGGGAAACCTAAAAATCTTGGTAAAACTATTAATACCGAAGGACGAGAGACTTTTCCATATATTAGCGATGAAAACAAATTGTATTTTGCTACCGACGGTCATCAAGGTCTTGGTGGTTTAGATGTTTTTGTATCGAATATAGAAAACAATGGTACAATTTCTGAACCAATAAATATTGCCGAACCAATAAACAGTAAAAATGATGATTTTGCTTTTCTTCTAGACTCAAAGAATCAATCAGGTTATTTCACGTCCAATCGTGAAGGTGGAAAAGGTTTTGATGATATATATAAATTTGTCATTCTTCCAATTCCACCTTGTGTTCAAGAACTAGTTGGAATAGTAACCGATAAAGATACTGGAGAAATTTTAGCAAATACCGAAGTGATTTTATTAGACAATAAATTTCAAGAAGTTGCCAGAATTATTTCTGATTCAAATGGTAAATATAATTTTAAAGTAATTTGTGGATCAATTTATTATGTTCGTGCAACAAAACCAGATTACGAAACTAACGAACAAAAAGTTGTAATTCCGACAGAAAGTGGAGTTACAGATTTGCCAATAAAATTAGAGAAAAAAATAAAACCTATAACCAAAGGAACAGATTTGGCTAAAACTTTTGGAATAAAATTAATCTATTTTGACTTAGACAAATCATTTATCAGAAAAGATGCAGCTCTTGAATTAGAAAAAATTCTAGATGTATTGAAACAAAATCCTGCTATGACAATTGATGTTCGCTCACATACAGACAGTCGAGCAACATTTGAATACAACGAAAAATTATCTGATAGAAGAGTAAAAGCTTCAATAGCTTGGTTGATAAAAAAAGGAATTCAACCCGAACGATTAACTGGAAAAGGATACGGAGAGAGTATGTTGGTTAATGAATGTGCTGATAATGTAAAATGTAGCGAAGAAGCTCATCAATTAAACAGACGAAGCGAATTTATAATTACTTCAAATTAATGCAAAAAAGCCACCCTCGGGGAAAAGTGGCTTTTTAAAACAATTAAAAACAAAAAACTATTTCTTCATGAATATGTTAGTGTAAAATTTAACTCCGTTAGAGTTAGTTTTTACTGAAATTCCAAAATGTGTAAAATCTCCTTGTAAATTAACTTTATGTTCTGGACTATTTATCCAAGCATTCAAAGTTGATTGTGACGAATTAAATTTGTAAGCTACATTCTCTGCAACTTTCTTTGCATTTTGAGTTTCTACAATGTTTTTATATCTAATTTCGAATAAATCGTGACTTATTTGATTTTTAGAGATCATATATTCTCCGTGACCATCAGAAATTTTAGAAACATAATTATCTAAAATCAAAATATTTAATCCTAAACTTATTCTATAGTTATTTATCAAATTTACTAATTCTGTTTCATTGGCAGAATATTGATAATCAATAATGACATTTTCTTTTATTGGGGCAGTTTGTTCTTCCTCATTATTAGAACAAGAGTTTAATAAAAATAAAACTGTACAAGACAATAAAAATTTAATAAAAAATGATTTCAAATTAGTTGGATCAATTATGAAGTAGATTTGGGACAAAAAAACTTCTGGTTAATATTATACTGTTTAAATTCTTGAACAATATTACAATAAAGACGTTTAAGTACCAAATAAAATCGTTGAAATACATAATATAAATTCAATCAGAAATATAATCTTACAAAATCTGATTAAAAAGTATGTTTTATCGACGAAATACATCGTTTAAATAACATTATAAAACGATTAAAAACAAAAAAATCCGATTATAAAATCGGATTTTAATTTTTTAAAATAAAATGTCTCTATTTTTCGAATTGTTTTAAAGTTCTAATAATTATCGAAACACAATCCAAAAGTTGTTCTTCATTCATCACTAATGGTGGCGCAAATCTAATAATATTTCCGTGAGTTGGTTTTGCTAAAAGTCCGTTATCACGCAAAGCCATACAAATATTCCAAGCGGTTTCACTTTCTTCGGTATCGTTAATTACAACAGCATTCAATAAACCACGACCACGTACTAGAGTTGCAATATTCGAAGTTTCAATATATTTTGCTAATTCAGACCGAAATAATCTACCTAAAACTCTAGCATTTTGAGCCAAATTCTCTTCATCGACAACTTCAAGAGCAGCAACAGCAACAGCTGCAGCAATTGGATTTCCACCAAAAGTAGAACCGTGTTGTCCAGGTTTAATGACATTCATTATAGCATCGTTTGCCAAAACCGCTGAAACTGGATAGGCACCACCAGACAATGCTTTACCAAGAATTAAAATATCAGGTGTAGCATAAGTAGCTTGTCTTTCGCAATGATTTTGACAATCGCAATCGCCACAAACTGCTAATAACGAACCTGTTCTGGCAATTCCTGTTTGAATTTCGTCTGCAATAAAAAGCACATTATATTGATTACATAATTCTTTGACACGCATCATATAATCATCAGCTGGCGTATAAACTCCTGCTTCTCCTTGAATGGGTTCTACTAAAAATCCTGCGATATTTTTATTGTTTTTTAAAACATTTTCTAAAGCATCAACATCGTCATAAGGAATTTTAATAAAACCTTCTGTGTAGGGTCCAAAATTTTTACGAGCATTTTCATCGTTCGAAAAAGAAATTATTGTGGTCGTTCTACCGTGAAAATTGCCGTCGCAAACAATTATTTGAGCTTCGTTTTCTGGAATTCCTTTTTTCTCATAAGCCCATTTTCTACACAATTTCAAAGCCGTTTCAACAGCTTCGGCACCTGTGTTCATTGGTAAAACTTTATCAAATGCAAAAAATTCAGTTAAGAATTTCTCATAAGGACCAAGTTGATCATTAAAAAAAGCACGAGAAGTCAAAGTCAATGTTTGTGCTTGATTAATCATTGCATTTACAATTTTTGGATGACAATGTCCTTGATTTACAGCAGAATAAGCTGATAAGAAATCATAATATTTCTTGCCATCGACATCCCAAACATAAACGCCTTCGCCTTTGCTCAAAACCACTGGCAATGGATGATAATTGTGAGCTCCGTGTTTGTTCTCTAAATTGATAATTTCTTGTGAACTGATTTTTTCTAAAACTGGCATTATAAAAAGTATTAAAATTTTATTTTATCAATTCCTACTTTTGGAGAGAAATCATCCATTAATAATACAAAATTAATAATAATTCTTGAAATAATTGATAATTGTTTAATTTAGAATGAGTTTAGGTCAATATTATTGTCTTTCTTCAAAAATTTTCAGTAATTGTGTTACTGAATTCCAATTTCGGATTGTTGCCACAACATTCAATTTTTTTTCTATATAATTTTGATCCAATTTGGTTTTTCCAGCACCAATTTCGTATTTTATATAAATGCGACTACCGTCAATTATCGCTTCGTCTGGTTTGAAATTACTGATTTTTAAATCGTTGATATTTTCTGGTTTCAAAACTGTGGAAATAAAAGCTACATATAATTTCTTGGAATCAAAATCTTTAAGTTTCAAGAAAGGATTATTCACGAAACATAATTCTAAATCTTTTTGAGCAATAACAACAACTGGCACATCGTGACCAAAAGTTTTTTGGATTTCTTGCTTGATAATGAAACCAACTTTGGCTGGATTTTCTTCGATTGTATCTACATAAACATTACCCGACTGAATGTAAGTTTGCACATTGTGGAAACCCATTTTTTCGAGAGCGATTTTGAGTGCTTCCATTTTTATCATGCGATGTCCCGAAACATTGACGCCTCGGAGAAGTGCTAGGTGGGTTTGCATAGTTTTTTCTTTAATCTTAAAAATTAATAAATAGTAACAAAATAAAAATTAAATACTTTATATTTGCAGATACAAAAATAATAATTAAAATGTCAATAAAAGCAACAACTTTAGACTCAATAGACCAAGCTGTTCAATTTAATGAATCTATAAGTCCCAATCACATCTTTTTTACAGATTTTAAAGAACTTAGAGGTGAATTTGAGGAAAAAAGAATTTTCAAAAATTTGAATGTTAATTATGTTGATGGCTATTTTAAATTTAACGCTGCATTAAACAGTAACAATAAATCTTTACTTTTTCTTGGTGGAATGCGTGGTTCTGGTAAAACATCTGAACTTGCCAAATATGAACAAATTTTGAATAATAAAGATTGTTTCTTTTGCGTAACTTGTAATATTGACAAAGAATTAGACATTAATGAATTAGAATATATGGATGTTTTAATTTTACAATTAGAACAACTTACAAAAAAAATTGAAGAATTAGATACAAATATTGGAATCGATGATGCAATTATCGAGCGAATGAAACGTTGGTTTGATGATGTTGAAAAAGAAGTTAAAAACACATTAAATTCTGAAGCTGGATTTGAATCAGGAATAGAAACAAAAACTGAAAAATTCACTTTTGGTTTATTAAATATATTTGCAAAATTAAAATTTGGTGTAAATGGTAGTCACGAAAGAGCCAAAACATTTAGAAATAGTTTAAAAAATAATTTTATTACTTTTTCAAATCTTTTTAATGATTATATAGAAGAAGTAAATATTGCTTTAAGAAAGCATAATATTGGTAGAGAGATTCTATTTATTGTTGATGGTCTAGAAAAAACAATGAGTTCGGATACACGAAAAAGAATTATTATTGATGAACAAAATAGATTACAAAAAATAAAAGCTTACACTATTTTTACTTTACCAATCGAATTAATGAAAGCCAAAGAATCATTAAAAATGTTTGCAGAGGTTGTTCCTTTTCCTTTTGTAAAACTTGTTAGACAAGACAATACAAAAATAGAAGATGCATTTGAACGATTTAGAGAGTTTGTTTATAAAAGAATTGACAAATCACTTTTCGAAAATGAAACTATTGTTAATAATGCCATTCACTATTCTGGTGGTTCTCTAAGAGAATTATTAAAGATTATAGAAAATGCTGCATTTTATGCAAATGAAGAAATAGGAAAGATTGACAAGCCAGCATTAGAAAAAGCTTTAGAAAGATTAGCCAATGAGAAAGCACAGTTCTTGACTAAACCAATAATGGATAAATTGAAAGAAATTAAGTTGAATAATCAAGAAAGCAAAGAAACTCTTTATGACGAGGTTACGCAACAACTTTTGGAAGGAATTTATATAATGGAATACAATAGCGGAACTTATCAAAGAGTAAATCCAATACTTGAGCTTTCGAAAAGCTATAAACAATATGTCGGAAACTAATTTATTAGGCGAAGAATTTAAAATGCTCGTACGTGCTTCACGAAACGAGCGTTTTCGTTTTATAATTATTCAATACAATCATTTTAGTTTAATTGAAAAAGTAAAAAAAACACTTCTTGAAACGTATTCTGATAGAAAATCTTGTTCTATTAACCTAGATAAAATTGACCAAAAAGATTTTATACAAAATATATTAAATTGTGAAAAAGGTTTTGTTTTTATTGAGGAATTTCAAAATTTATTGGCAGAGGATTTTCGATCATTAGCAATTGGCTTTAACCAAAGGCGTGATAAATTTTCTGAATATCCAATTACAATTATAGCGTTTTTGCCAACTGGAGAAAAATATTTGCAACAATGTCAGACAATAATGCCAGATATATTTTCATTGGTTAATCCTATAATTCAGTTAAATCAAGAAAAGCTAATAATAATAAAAGAAAATCAGATTAGTAATAATAAAAACTATAATTTTAAGAATTATAAAGAAGCAGAATTCGAAATTTTAAAAATAGAGCAAAGGTTAAAAACTTTAGAGAAAATTCCTGAAAATTTAAATTTAAGGGTTAGTTTGATATCAAGAATTTGTGAGGCTTTTGTTTTTAATGGTCAATATAAAAAGGCTTTATTTACATTTTCTAATTTTTTAAATTCGAATGAAAAAACTAAATTAAGTAATTTACAGATTTCTACAATATTTAATGACTTAGGTGTTATATATAGTATTTTAGGAAATTATAAAAAAGCATTATCGTTTAATTTAAAAGCTTTAGAATTAAAATTAATTAATAAAGATGATAGAGTCGAATTATATACTAACTTGAGTAACATTGGTGAGTGCTATCGGAAACTAGACAAAACAAATAAAGCACTAGAATATTCATTAAATGCTTTGAAAGAATATGAATCTTTTGAAGCAAATCAAGAACAAAAGCCAACATTTATTTATAATAATCTCGGTATAATTTATGAAGATTTGCTTGATTTTACCAAAGCTAATATGTACTATGAAAAAGGCTTAAAATTACAAATTAAATACTTAGGCGAAGTTAATATGGATGTAGCAATTAGCTATAATAACCTTGCAGGATTGTACTTGAGACAAAATGAATTTGAAAAAGCTCAAAATTTAAATTTCAAAGTACTAGATATTCGATTAAAAATACACTCCGAAAATCATCATTCAATTGCTAATAGTTACAACAATATCGGAGCAGTTTATAGTCATCTTGAAGATAATGAAAAAGCGAAATATTATTATTTAAAAGCAAAAAAAATATTGCTTGAAACTTTAGGAGAAGAACATCCTGAAATTAAACTTGTAAATAAAAACATAATTTTGCTTAATTTATAATAAATCAGCAACAAATAATCCCTCTAAAAACTTATTTTTGCAATATGAGTAAGAAAAATACAGACAAAGTTGTCTTTCATCAAATAAAAGTTTTAGACGCTGGTGCCAAAGGTGTTTCGGTTGCCAAAGCGCCAGACGGCAAAGTGGTTTTTATTCCAAATGTTGTACCTGGCGATGTGGTCGATGTGCAAACTTTCAAGAAACGAAAAGCGTATTATGAAGGAAAAGCAGTGAAATTTCACGAATTTTCTGAATATAGAATTGAACCAATTTGTGAACATTTTGGAGTTTGTGGTGGTTGCAAATGGCAGAATATGAAGTACGAGCAACAACTTTTTTACAAACAAAATGAGGTTTTAAATCATTTGCAACGCATCGGGAAAGTCGAATTGCCAGAAATGGAACCAATTTTGGGTTCAGAAAAAAAGTTTTTTTATAGAAACAAAATGGAATTTGGTTTTTCGAATGCTCGTTGGATGACGCAAGAAGAAATTGAATCTGATACAGAACTCGAAAACAGAAATGCTCTTGGTTTTCATATTCCGAAAATGTGGGACAAGATTTTGGATATTACCAAATGTCATTTGCAAGAAGATCCGTCGAATGCAATTCGAAATTCGATTCGTGAATTTGCTATCGAAAATAATTTAGATTTTTTTAATCCTCGTGCGCACGAGGGTTTATTACGAACTTTAATGATTCGAACGGCTTCGACTGGAGAAATTATGGTTTTGATTCAGTTTTTTGAAGAGCAAAAAGAAAACCGAATTAAATTAATGGATTTTTTGGCTAATACATTTCCAGAAATTACTTCGTTGCAATATGTCATAAACAGCAAACCTAACGATACGATTTACGACCAAAAAATTGTGTTATATAAAGGTAGAGATTATATTTTGGAAGAAATGGAAGGTTTAAAGTTTAGCATCAACGCTAAATCTTTCTACCAAACCAACTCGGCTCAAGCTTATGAATTGTACAAAATAACCAGAGATTATGCAGGATTGACTGGTTCGGAATTGGTTTATGATTTATATACTGGAACAGGAACAATTGCTCAATTTGTATCAAAAAATGCTAAAAAAGTTATTGGTGTCGAGTCGGTACCTGAGGCAATTATTGATGCTAAAGCAAATGCTGAAAGAAATGAAATAACAAACTGTGAGTTTTACGTTGGCGATATGAAAAACGTTTTTAACGAAAGTTTTATCGCTCAACACGGCAAACCAGATGTTGTTATTACTGATCCGCCAAGAGACGGAATGCACAAAGATGTTATTGAACAATTATTGAAAATCGAAGCCAAAAAAATTGTTTATGTGAGTTGCAATTCGGCTACTCAAGCTCGCGATTTGGCTTTGTTAGATGAAAAATATAAAGTAACTCGTGTCAGACCAGTAGATATGTTTCCGCAAACACACCATGTTGAAAATGTTGTTTTATTAGAATTAAGATTTTAGACAGAATAATTTATTTGCAATGAAAAAAATAATTATACTTTTAATTACGGTTTCACTGGGATTTTCGGGTTGCGAAAAAGATGATATTTGCGCTTCGGATACACCAACTACTCCACAATTGGTTATTGAATTTTTTGATATTGATTCAAACGCATTAAAATCTGTTTCTAAATTAAAAATTCAAGATTCCGAAAGTTCTAAACTATTGGGAACTTTTGATGCTACTAAAATTAAAATTCCATTAAAAACTGATTTAGATATTTCAAAATATTCATTTACATTAAATTCTGAAACTACAACAGCAACAAATTTAGATCAATTAGAATTTAATTGTACTAGAAACAGTGTTTTTATTTCTAGAGCATGTGGTTATAAAACTAATTATATTCTGAACAATACAACTTCAGTTTTGATTGAAGAAGCAACAAATGATACCGAATGGATAAAAAAAATAACCGTTACAAAACCAAATATTTTAAACGAAAATGAAACACATATTAAAATATTTTTTTAGTTTTTTGATTGTAATAATTTCATTTTCAGTACAATCACAAACTTCAAAAAATGAAACTACAACTAAACCAAAAGATTCTATTCCAGCAAGAATAGAACGTTATGGCGTTAGATTTGGAATAGATTTATACAAATTATCAAAATCTTTTTACGAAAAAAATTATCGTGGTCTAGAGCTTATTGGTGATTATAGATTGTCAAAAAACTATTATTTAGCAGCCGAAATCGGTAACGAAAATAAAACTACCAACGATAGTAGATTGAATTTTACAACAAATGGAACTTATATAAAAGCTGGCTTTGACTATAATAGTTATGAAAATTGGCTCAATATGGAAAATATGGTTTACATTGGATTAAGATATAGTGCAAGTACCTTTAGCCAAGAATTGAATAATTATAAAACTTATAATCGAAACCCGTTTTTTGGAGAAACACAATCTCAGATTTCGGGAGAAAAATTTGATGGACTTTCTGCTCAATGGATAGAATTTGTAGCTGGAATTAAAGCCAAAGTATTCAATAATATTTTTGTAGGATTTAATTTTAGAATCAATATGTTAGTTGCTAATAAAAAACCAGACACATTCGATAATCTATACATTCCGGGTTTTAATCGAACTTATGATGGTGATTTTGGAGCAGGATTTAATTACACGGTTTCATATTTATTGCCGATTTATAAAAAAAAATCAACAAAGTTGATTATTCGATAATTTGATTGTTTGAGTGATCGAGTCTTTAATTTTCTGATAGTTTTTAATGCAAATTCTTTAAAATCGAATCATCGAAAAATCAAATAATCGAATTCCGTTAAGTAATTTCTCTCAAACCTTTTAAGAAAATCCATTTCATATACAATTTTTCACCATGCACTGTTTTTGTCGCTTTGAATTTTGGAGCAAGAAATGTTCCTATAACAAATGCAACTAATGAAACATAAAATCCTTTTAAAGAAGTCAATTCTAAAACTGCATATTTAGTTGATAAAAAGAATATTATGAAACATATTAATTGAAATACAAAAGCTTTTACTTGTAATTTAGACATATTATTTTTGATTTTAGATTAATTTTAAAAATTTTGTAACTATTCAGCCTGCAATTTAGCGATAGTTTTAAAAGCAAACAATATATTTTGTCCATTTTTTATGCACGTATCAGTTACCGAACGAATGATT
>JAYTMQ010000028.1:0-44470 GCA_043728355.1 Bacteroidota bacterium | reverse complement strand
GTTCGGCATTAACCCGAACTTAACGAAAAATAAAAAAATCATCAATGAGCTAATGGATTATGGTAAAATTGCAGCCTAAATTTCTTACGAAGTATTGATTCAAATAAAATCCTTTAAGGTTTTTCAAAACCTTAAAGGATTGGTTTACTAAACAATTTTATCAATCAACGGAAAAACAATTTCAATAATTGTTCCTGTTTTAGGCATTATTTTTTCTTTAATTTCAAATGTAATTTCGGTTTTATACAAATCATTCAATAGCGAAATTCTTTGTTTCGTATTGTCTAATCCAACCGATTTATGCACCATTTGATTAAACGTTTTTAGTTCTTGACTTTTGGTCAAACCAATGCCGTTATCATCTATAATTACTTTGACTTTTTTATCATATAATATAAATTTCAAACTTAAAAAACCTTTGTTTTCTAAATATCTTAATCCATGCCAAATAGCATTTTCTAAATGTGGTTGAATGATCATATTTGGAATAAAAGTCGTTTCGGAATCGAGATTTTCATCGACCAAAATTTCGAAATCAAACTTGTCTTGAAAACGCAAATGTTCCAGATCTAAATATTTTTTAAGTTGCTCAACTTCATTAGATAAAGTAACAAAATCTTTGTTGGAATTTTCCATAATATTGCGCATCAAGTTTGAGTAAGATGTCAAATATTTGTTGGCTTCGAGTTCTTTATTTTGCGAAATAAATTGGTTCACACTATTGAGACTATTAAAAATAAAATGTGGATTCATTTCTCGTCGTAACGATTGCAAAGCAATTTCTTTGTTCTTTTTTTTGATTGCAAATAATGCTTTTGCAATCAATCCAAAAAATATAATTAGCAAAATTAACGCTGCTATCAAAAAATAATTGAACTTGTTTTTTTTAGAAATCAATTCGTCTTTTAGTGATTTTTCTTTTTCGAGTTGAACGATTTTTTTTTCGGTTAATTGAAAAGTTTTTGCATCGATTAAATTGGTATCTTTTTTAATTAATGCATCGAAATTCTTGAAAAAATCGTCATAAAGTGCAATACTTTCTTTGTCATTTGATTTGTAATAGGGTAACAATTTTGTCAAGCATTTCTTGGCTTCGTTTGTGTTTCCGTTATCTATTGCAATCTTGTAAGCATTTTTAAGCGCATTTAGTCCTTTTTGAGCATAATTTTGCTTAAAATAGATATTTGACAACTCTTGATGTTGTACAATTTGGGTATTAAAATCATTGTTTTTACTGGCTTCATCAAGCAATTTTTGATTAATAATTATGGCTTTATTATACTTATTATCTGCTACATAAACTTTGGCAATTTCGGTTTTAAGCTCGATTATTTCTTTAGGTTTGTCTCTCGAATATTCAATTGCATTTTTATAACTTTCAATTGCATCATTCGAATTGTTTAAATTTCGACTGTTTACAGCTTGTTGTTTGTATGCTTCGGCAACTTCAATTGGCTTGTTTTCTTTTTTTAATAAATCGATATTCGAGTTGATTGAACCACGTTGCGAGTTTAAATTGGAGTTGTTGCGCAATCGATTGGCATCGTTTAAATTTATTTTTTCTTCTGATTTGTCTTTGGTAATTTCGCCTGCAACTTCATAATTTTTTATAGCATCGTCGAACTTACTTTGCGATTCTTGTGTTTTGGCTAATCGTCTAGTAATTCGAGTTTTATCATCATCAAGATTCAATTTTGAATAACTAATTAATGCTTTTTTTAAATATTCTTCGGCTTTGGAATTGTCATTTTTAGTTGCAAACTCTTCGGCTAATTTTTCATAATTTCTTGCGATATTTAATTCATTATTTTCGGATAATGATTTTTCTAAATCTTTTGAAACAAGTGCAATTTTAGATTTTGATGGTTTCGCTTTTTTGCGAATTGTGTCTTGTGACCAAAAATTTGTTGAACACAATAACATCAATACAATCGAAATATAATTTTTATACATTATAATGTAAATTTCTTAACTAATTTTTTTGAAACATTAAGATATTGATTTTCATTAAGTTATTACCTTAATGAAACTTAATATCTTAATAGTTCAATTACAATGTAAAGTAAATCAATAATTAAACCATAAACAAATAGTTTCACCAAGTCAAAAGCTAGTTTCACCATTTGTACAAAATATGAACTTAGATTCAATGTAGTTTTGTACTGTAATCTTAAAACTATTAGAAATTATGAAGACATTAAATTTAATTATCGCACTTATTTTTTCAATCACATTTTCATTTGCTGGATGTAAAAAACCAAAAACCAACACCACAAAAAAACCAATTGTTGTAGAAAACACCAAAATTCAAGTTGCATTATTATTAGACACTTCAAGCAGTATGGATGGTTTGATTGAACAAGCTAAATCGAGGCTTTGGAATATTGTAAACACATTGACAACTTTAAAATATAATGGAAAAACGCCAGAAATCGAAATTTCATTGTACGAATATGGTAATGATAGATTGTCAGCCGAATCGAATTACATCAAACAAATTGTGCCACTTTCGACCGATTTGGATTTAATTTCCGAGAAATTATTTGCGCTTTCGACCAATGGTGGCGAAGAATATTGTGGGGCGGTTATTCAAGATGCTACCAAAAAATTGAATTGGGGAAAAGATAATAACAATATGAAACTGATCTATATCTGTGGCAACGAAGCTTTTAATCAAGGGAAAATTAGCTACAAAGAAGCAATTGCAAATGCTAAGAAAAATAATATTTATATCAATACGATTTTTTGTGGTGATCAAAAAGAAGGCATCAATACTTTCTGGAAAAATGGAGCAGATACTGGAAACGGAAAATTTTTCAACATCGATTCTGATAAAATAATACAATATGTAGAAACGCCTTATGACGATAAAATTACAAAATGTAATGAGCGAATTAATACAACTTACATCAATTATGGCGCTCAAGGTCGAATGAAAAAAGAGAATCAAAAAACGCAAGATGACAATGCAATGAAAGTTTCTAAAGCTAATATGACTGAACGTTCGGTTAGCAAATCGAAAGGCGTTTACAAAAACGAAAGTTGGGATTTGGTCGATAAAATGAAAAAAGATAAAAACGCTGTCGAAAATGCCAAAAAGGAAGATTTGCCAGCAGAATATCAAAATAAAACCTCGGCTGAATTGGTAAAAATTGTTGAAGAAAAAACAGTTGAACGTGAAAATATCCAAAGAGAAATTAGCGAATTGGCAAAAAAACGTCAAGAATTTATTGATATCGAAGCTAAAAAAACAAAATCGGTAGACGATTTGGGCAACTCAATTAGTAATTCGATTTTGACATTTGCAAAAGCAAAAGGTTATTCAATTGAAAAATAGATAAAAGTATTAAGATTTTAGTATCAAGTAGTAAGTCAAAAAATAAAAAACATTATGAAAAAAGCAATAATAATACTCGCAATAATTTTACAAACCTTGACAGTTAATTCACAAATTCCATCAAAAGTCGATTTCGAAGCTTATTTAGAATTATCAAACGAAGTTTATACTTATCGCAAAGATAGATTGGTCAATTTGAAAACTTTTTTAGAATATGCCAAAGATAAAAAAACCATAATTTTAGACACCCGATCTAAACAAATGTATGACCAAAAACACATAAAAGGCGCAATAAACCTCAACTTTTCTGATTTCACACAAGATAGTTTAAATGCATTATTTCCAGATTCAAACACCCGAATTTTGATTTATTGCAACAATAATATTGACAATGATAATGTTAGTTTTATATCGAAAGTTGTCATTCCAAAAAAGCAATTAGATGAAATGGCGAAAAAATTTCCAAGTAAGAAAAAACCAATTTCTTTGGCGTTGAATATTCCGACTTTTATAAATCTTTATGGTTATGGTTTCAAGAATGTTTATGAACTTGCTGAACTTGTAAATATTTTTGGTGGCGGATTGACATTCGAAGGAACTTTGGCTAGATTTTAAGTAAAACATTAAACATATAAGTCATATAAGTTCATTTAATCTAGCATTATTTAATCTATTGTAAATGAACTTATATGACTTATATGTTTTAAAAATTATGCTATTTTTTTTAGAAAAAGCCATAATCCTTTAAGTTGTTCTATTCTTAATAAATTTATTTTCTTAATGTTTTTTCTTTCAATTAAAAATATTCTGAACTCGTTTTCTAAAGACAATTTATATTTATTATAAAAACCTTTCCAACCTTTTAGCAAAAATTGTTATCTTTATATTACAATCAAATTAAAAAAAATGAAAAACACACTTCTTATAATCACTTTTTTGGTTTCGGCAACGATATTTGCCCAAAAACCAATTTTCGCATCGGCCAAAGTAAAAGGCGCAACTGTTTATTTTAATTCTGCTGAAATGTCGCAAACCATGTCGGCAAATTTGCCAAAAGGCACAAGCGAAATTGTCGTAAAAAATGTTGCCGATTATCTAAACGAATCTACAGTTCGCATTGGCGCACCAGCAACAGTAACGGTTTTGTCGGTTCAATTCAGCAATAATTATATCTCAGAATTTGAGATTGATGAGAAAAATCCAGCCATAAAAAAAGTTCGAGACAGCATTAAATTAGTCGAAAAAGATTTGACCAAAATTACAAATGCCAAAGATTCCGAAGCCAAAGCAATAGAATTATTAGACAAAAATCAACAAGTTTTTGGGTCAAATTCTGGTTTGAATGTGCTAGAATTAATAAAAATGGTCGATTATTACAAACTAAAAAGAACCCAAATTAGCGATACGTATGACGATTTGGAAGAAAAAACAGTAAAACTAAACGAACTTTTAGTAAAACTTCGAACCAAACTCGAAATCAATACAAGCAAAGAAGACAAAACTTCGAACGGAAAATTAATTATTCAAGTTATGAATGAAATTGCTGGAAATGTCGATTTCGATATTAATTACATAACCAACAATGCAACTTGGCGACCATTTTATGATTTGCGAGCCAGCAATATTACCGAACCAATTAATATGATGTACAAAGCCGAAGTTGTGCAAAACACAGGAATTGATTGGAAAAAAGTAAAACTAACACTATCGTCTGGCAACCCAAACCAAAACAATCAAGCACCAATTTTGAATGCTTGGTGGTTGAGTTATCAAGATGTGAATAATTATGGATTTCAAAATGATGTTCAAAATAGTTTGAAAGGTCGAGTAGCAGGCGTTGTTGTTCAAGCGCAAGGTATAAGAAAAAAAGCTGTCGCATCTGCTCCAGAAGCCGATATGGTTCAATCAACAATTCAAGCCAATGTTTCAGAAAACCAACTCAATATTTCTTTTGATATTGAAATTCCTTATGATATTTTATCGAACGGAAAAGCTCATTCTGTGGCATTGAAAGAAATAAAATTACCAGCTACTTACAGATATTATGCAGCTCCAAGAATCGAAAAAGAAGCTTTTTTAATGGCACAAATCAATGATTATTCTAAATTTAATTTGCTGCAAGGCGAAGCCAATATTATTTTCGAAGGCATGTATGTTGGTAAAACTTTCATCAACCCGAACCAAACAACCGATACTTTAAGTTTGAGTATGGGTCGCGACAAGAAAATATCAATTAAACGCGAAAAAGTTGTCGATAAATCAGGAACTAAATTTTTATCGTCTAAAAAAGAGCAAACATTTACTTTTGACATTACTGTTAGAAACAACAAAAAAGAGTCCATCGAAATGTTGCTAAAAGACCAATATCCGATGACGCCAGACAAAGAAATCGAAGTCGAATTATTAGAAAGCGATTCAGCAAAAATCAATTCCGAAACCGGAGTTTTAACTTGGAATTTGAATCTGAAATCATTAGAAACCAAAAAAATCAGGATAAGTTACAAAGTCAGGTATCCAAAAGATAAGATTATAGGAAATTTGTGATTGTAAACAAATCATTATTAATTAAATAGTTATGAGCAATCGTAACTATTTTTTTTGTAATTTTACTTTTCTGTATAAAATCCCCAAAAATCTATATATAAAAAATTAAAATCATTTATCTTATGAAAAAATTATTCTATTTATGTTTTGGGTTAATTTCAAGTTTTGGGTTTTCGCAAACAATTGCACTTCAAAATTTTGCTTCAGGTTTTTCGAATCCAGTCGAAATTGCTCACCCAGCAAACGATTCAAGATTATTTATTGTCGAACAAACTGGGAAAATTAAAATTCTAAACGCAAATGGAACTACAAATGCTACTCCATTTTTAAATGTTGCTTCATTAATAACAACTGCCGGAGGCGAACAAGGTTTGCTTGGTTTAGCATTTTCGCCAGATTATGCAACCAATGGTTATTTTTTTATAAATTATACCAGAACAAACGGCGATACTGTTATTGCTCGATATTCTGCTCCTGCTAATGCAAATGTTTCTGATACCGATGGCACAATAATTTTAGTCGTGCCACAACCCTACTCTAACCACAATGGCGGAAGTATTAAATTTGGTCCTGATGGTTACTTATACATAGGTATGGGCGATGGTGGAAGCGGTGGCGATCCTGAAAATCGATCGCAAAACATCAACGAAAATTTGGGTAAAATGCTAAGAATTGATGTTACAGTTGGCATAAATCCTGCGCCTTATGGAAGTCCATCTACCAATCCTTATGTTGGAATTGCAGGAAATGACGAAATTTGGGCAATTGGTTTACGAAATCCTTGGAAATTTTCATTTAATAGATTGAATGGCGATTTATGGATTGCCGATGTTGGTCAAAATCTATTTGAAGAGGTCAATAAAGTTACAAGTCCATTACCAAATAATCTAAATTTTGGTTGGAAATGTAAAGAAGCCAATTCGACTTATTCAGCAGGTTGTACAGGTTTAACATTGACTGCGCCAATTGCTGCGATTGATCATAATATAGGTTCTTGCTCAATAACTGGAGGTTATGTTTACACCGGAAGTTTATACCCAAATTTGGTCGGAAAATATTTGTTCACAGATTTTTGTAATCCTAAAATCGGAATAATAACAAGTTCAGGTGCATTGACTTATTCAACTTCCTTTACAGGAAATTTTTCAACTTTTGGCGAAGACAAAGATGGCGAATTGTATATTGCATCAATATACGATGGTGTGATTTATAAAATTACAGATACTTCATTGGCAACTAATAGTTTTAAAATGAGTAATTTTAAAGTCTATCCAAATCCTGCTAAAGGTGAAATTTATATTGAAAAAACAGATGATAATTTCCCAGTTGAAATCACAATTTTTGACCTAAATGGTAAAAAACTTTGGTATCAAAAAGCAGAAAACATTTATAAAAACACAATAAACACTGCTTTTTTATCTTCAGGATTGTACTTGATGAACATCAAAACAAACCAAGAAGTCACTTTCACTCACAAATTAGTAATTGAATAATTAGGGTGCAGGATCAGGGATCATTTCGTGAATCTTATTGATTTCCGAAATGATTTCTTTAGATAAAACAATATTATGCGTGTTTATGTTTTCTTCAAGTTGCGTTAATGTCGTTGCACCAATTATTGTCGAAGTTACAAATTGTTGTTGACGAACAAATGCTAATGACATTTCAGTTAAAGTCAAATTATTTTCAAGAGCTAATTTTAAATACAAATCGATTGCTTTTTTACAATTTTCATTCGTGTAACGAATAAATTGTGGGAATAAACCATTGCGAGAATTTGGTAAAATTCCGTTTTGGTGTTTACCTGTCAACATTCCGAAACCAAGTGGAGAATAAGCCAAAAGTCCAATATTTTCTCGGTAACACATTTCGGACAATCCAACTTCAAACAGGCGATTTAATAACGAATAAGGATTTTGAATAGTAGCAATTCTTGGGAAACTATGTTTATCTGATTCTTGCAAAAAACGCATCAATCCATATGGAGTTTCGTTAGAAATTCCAATTTGACCAATTTTTCCAGCTTTGATTAATTCGTCAAAAGTTTCTAGAATTTCTTTAAAATTGTCTTGCCAAGCATCGTCAGTAATTGCAAAACCACGTTGTCCAAAAAAATTCATTTTGCGTTCTGGCCAGTGCATTTGATACAAATCGATGTGGTCGGTACGCAAATTTAATAATGATTTTTCTACTGCTTCTGTTATGCTTTTTCTAGAAAAATCTAATGGTTCACGAATATAATTCATTCCACGATTTGGTCCAGCAATTTTGGTTGCCAAAACTATTTGGTTTCGTTTGCCTGAATTCTTGAGCCAAGAACCAATATATTTTTCGGTTAACCCTAAAGTTTCTTGCTTTGCCACAATTGGGTACATTTCGGCCGTATCTATAAAATTAATTCCTTTATCTAATACAAAGTCAAGTTGTTCGTGCGCCTCTTTTTCGGAGTTTTGTTCTCCAAAAGTCATTGTTCCAAGACAAATTGTGCTGATTTTTTTATTAGAATTGGGTAAAGTTGTGTAGGTCATTTTTGTTATGATAATCTTTGAATTTCAAATTATGATATTTATAAAACAACTTCTTAATTAATATCATTCAACATTTTAGAAATTTCATCTAATTTTGGAGTCAAAATAATCTCGATTCTACGGTTTTTAGATTTTCCTTCTGGCGTATCGTTACTCATTAACGGTGCGTATTCGCCACGTCCAGCTGCAGTTAGGTTTTGTTTGACAACCTTGGCATTTTCGCCAAGAATATTGACAATAGCTGTTGCTCTTTTTGTTGACAAATCCCAGTTGTTTTCGATACTACCTACGGCTGATCCAAACTTATCATTGTCGGTGTGACCCTCTATTAATACTGCAATTTCAGGATTGTCTCCCAATACTTTTCCTACGGCAACAACGGCAGTTTTTCCTTGTGGATTTACCGCATAACTACCCGATTCAAACAGCAACTTGTTCTCCATAGAAACATAAACTTTTCCGTCTTTTTGTTGTACGGTCAAACCTTTTCCCTCGAAAGCTTTTAGCGATTTTGATAAAGTTTCTTTCAATTTTTTCATACTTGCTTCTTTGGCTGCAATTATACTTTCTAATTCAGCAAGTCGTTTGGCATTGTCGGCTAAATCGGCTTTAGTTTTATTAAAACGTTCTTGTTCGGCTGCCAACATTTTTTCTTTGCCTTCGAGTTGCGCCAACAATTCGCGGTTTTTTGTCAAATTGTTTTGCAACGATTCATCACTGTTTTTTTCTAATGCTTTGTAAGAATCTTGCAAAGTTTTCAAGCTTTTGCTTGCAACTGTATAGTCGCTTAACAACTTGTCGCGCTCAGCTTTGGTTTTTTCTAAATCAGTTTTATAAGATATGCTTTCGCTTTCAAATTTGTTTTTTAGTTTAGAAATACTGTCATTAGTATCTGACAAATGGCGGTTTTCTTTCTTGAGATCAGAAAATTTAGATTCTAAATCATTGAAGATTTTTTTAGATACGCAAGATGTCAACACTATTGATGTTATAAATAAAAAGATGGTTTTTTTGAACATTTTAAGAATGTTTTTTGAATTATTAATTATTATTTTATTTTAATACTTAGCCCTGATGGAAGGGAAAATCCTTTTTTATTTGCCTTTTTCAGGCAAATAAAAAAGATTGGAATGACAGCAGGAAATAGCTTCTGAAAATTATTTTTTATTTTGGTACAATACTGGATTCAAATCGTCGTCATTGTACATTTTCATTTGTTTATAGACTTTCATAAATTTGTTTCCGTGTTCGATATCTGTCAATAAATCGTCGATTGCTGTAGATAAATCTGTGCGTTGTTCTAGCAGTATATTTAATTTTTTTTGGCAATTGTCTCTGTGTTCTTGGGTCGCTGCTGTACGAGTTGCTTCTTCGTTCATGTGATAGATTTTCAGAGCCAAAATACTCAATCTATCAAATGCCCAAGCTGGACTTTCTGAGTTTATTTTGGCGTTTTCTTTGACAATAACATTACTGTATTTTTGCAAAAAATAACTGTCTATATACTCAACCATATCTGTCCGTTCTTGGTTGGAAGCATCAATTCTTCTCTTTAATGTCAATGCAGCAACTGGGTCTATATTTGGATCACGAATAATGTCCTCATAATGCCATTGAACGGTGTCTATCCAGTTTTTATGAAACAACAAATGTTCGAATTTATCTTTATCGAATGAATTGTTAATAGGTTGGTCAACATTATCAAATTGATGATAATCTTGAATACTTTGCTCGAAAACTGTGTATGCTAATTTTGAAAACATATATTTGTAAATTGAAACACAAATATAGTTTTTTAGTTTAAAATAGTTTAAAAGGTTTAAAAAAAGTTTAAAAGTTTAGTGTTCAAATTATAAATTATCATTTCTAAATATTATAATAAAATGCAAATACATTATATTTCTCAAAACAACAGTATTTTGAATCATTTTTTGGCTCAAATTCGTGATATTAATATTCAAAAAGATTCAATGCGTTTTAGAAAAAACATTGAACGAATTGGCGAGATAATGGCTTATGAATTAAGCAAAACACTTGATTATAAAGAAATTGAAATTGAAACTCCGTTGGGTATAAAAAACACAACAACAATTGCCGACAATGTAGTTTTGTGTTCGATTCTTCGTGCTGGTTTGGCTTTGCACACTGGTTTTATGAGTTTTTTTGATGATGCCGAAAATGGATTTGTATCAGCTTACAGACACCACCCAAACAACGATGATTATTTTGAAATTAAAGTTGAATATCAAGCTGCGCCTTCATTTGACGGTAAAAATTTAATTCTTATTGATCCAATGTTAGCAACTGGTCAGTCTATGGTAGCTGTTTTTAATAAATTGATTACCGAAGAAACGCCAAAAGAAATTCATATTGCTGTTGTTATTGCCGTTCCAGAGGGAATTGCTTATCTTGAAAAACATTTACCTGAAAATTGTCATCTTTGGGTTGCAGCTCTAGATGAGAAATTAAATGAAAAAAACTATATCATTCCAGGTCTTGGAGATGCAGGAGATTTGGCTTATGGAGATAAATTATAAAAAAAATAAAATTTAATTTTACTAAAAAATGCAAATCAAAGAACTAAACACAACCCAAGAAATGGATTCGCAATTCGAAATCATAACTCATTTATATCCAACTATATCCAAAGATAAATACCAATCATATCTTCAAGAAATGATACCACACAACTACAAACAAATTGCAGTTTTCGAGAACGAAATTTGCGTTGCATTAACAGGTTTTTGGACAGGAACCAAACTTTGGTCGGGAAAATACATCGAAATTGATAATTTTATAGTTCATCCAAACCATCGTATGAAAGGTTTAGGAAAACTAATGACAGATTATATTGACGCCAAAGCTAAAGAATTGGGTTGCACAATGATTGTTCTTGACGCTTTTACAGGCAATTTTAAAGCACATCGTTTTTATTACAACCAAGGTTATGCGCCAAAAGGATTTCATTTTGTGAAGATTATTGATGAAAACGGATTGTCGTAAACGAAAGGTCAATTGACGCTATTTATAGGTAGGAAAAAAAAATTTAAAGTCAGAGTTATTAATTGTAGCTTATATGACTTATATGGTTTAAAAATTTATGATGTTTGCAATAAAATATAGCCATTTATCTTACAAGAATGTATAATTCATGCCAATTTGTGCAATTCGTGCCAATTTAAAAATTTCTCTATTTTAAATATTTGTGAAACCAAATAACATTTTTTATATATTTAACAAAAATTTGCAACTTTTTAAAAATCGCAACGTATAATCAAAGTATTTCAATCTAAATTAAATAAGAATGTCAAACGAAAGTTTCAATTGGAAAAGTTTATTTGTAAATGATGAAACAAATAAAACTTCAGAAAACACAATTAAAGAACAACCAAAATCAACAATTACAACCGAGAATAAATTCCCAACAACCGAAAGCAAATTCCAAGAAACACCAATCAATCACGGTAATAATACTGTTAGTTCTGGAAATAACGCTAACAATCTTTTCTTGAACGAAATTCTTGAAGTGTATAATAAAGGTTTCGAATCGTTGAACCAATCAGGATTTGATTTTTTCGAAATGTATAAATCGGTTATGGCAGTTGGACCAACCAATCCACAAAGTTACCAAATGGCTTTTACTATGGGAAAAACCATCAATGCAGAACTTACCAAACCATTTTTGTTAGAAAAAGCAGCCTATTACATTTCAGAAATTGAAAAAGTTTATGCAAAATACGATGCAACAGGAAACTCGAAAAACAAAGATTTAAACAACACTATTACGACTCAAAAAAGCAATTTATCAAAATCTATTGCCGATCTCGAATCGCAAATTGCTAAATTGCAAGCCGATTTAGAAACAAAGAAAGCCGAATTATCAAAAATAGATCACGACAATCAAGAAATGTTTAATCAAATTCAACAAAAAATTGAAGCCAATAACGTTGCCAAACAAAAAATCTTAGAATCAATAAACACTGTCGTTACAGGAATAAATCAATATTTATAATTATGTCAACAAAATTCGAACAAGAAAAAACCGCTTTATCAGAATTACCAATTCTAAAACATTTCGACGAATCCAAAGGTGAAATCGCACTAAATAGTGAAACCCTAAAAAAAGGTGAAAAAACACTATTTTACGCATTAGCAGCCGCACTTTTGGGAGTTGGAGGTTATTTGACTTGGACCTATATTATTCCGCCGCTATTCACAATGTTGGGTCAAGCAATAGCAATTTCGGCAACAGGCGTTTTCTTGGTTTTCTTGGTAATGATGTATCCAGTAATTATGAAAGGTTTGCGATTTATGACCAAAAACATTCATAAAGCATTGATAAAGAGCGATCCATTCAACGAATTGGACGAGCAGAAACAAAAAATGATTAAAAACCGTGACGTTTTCAAAGCCACCAAAGCAAAACTAAAAGGTTTGAAAACCGAAATGGAAATCGAAGCCAACAAATCCGAAAAAGAAGCCAAAACCTTTCAAGAAGACATTTTAAGCCTGCAACGCCAATCCGAAAAACTAAAATCGGCAATGGACGAAATGGTCAAAATAAACGGAATTGCTGCCAAAGACACTGATGAATATGTAACATTGCAAAGCGAATTGGCCAGAAAATTAAGCGATTCGCAAAGAATTTCTAACCAATACGAACAAAGCAAAAACTTCACCCAAAAATACGGAGTTCGAGCCAACGTTCTTGGTAAAATGGATAGAAAACTAACCTTGGCTGGAACAGCAATCGACATTAAAATTGCCGATTTCGACACGACAATCGTAATGCTAAAAAAAGAATACGAATTTGCCAAAAACGCCAAACAAGCCACCGAATCTGCCAAAAGCGCCATGATGTTCACACAATCTTGGGAATTAGATTATGCCCTCGAAGTCGTAACATCGACCATCGCACAAGACATAGCCAGAACATCAGAAAACTTGTTAGACATTGACACATTAACATCAAAATATTCGGTAGACAACGACGAATTATACTCAAGATTAGACACTTTGGCCGACAAAATCAAGACTGGCGACAACACCATTCCAGATTCGACCAATTACACTAATCCAAATTATAAACTTTCAAAAGACGATAAATTAAACGCTGGCGGATTTGGAGATATATTTTAGAATAATTTGGGCGTTACCTCGCCGAAAAGGCGGGTCGGGCTTTCCGCTAAATCTTTTTTCAATTGCCACCCGTGGCAATTGAAAAAAGGATATCGCTACAATCCCTAACGCAAAACAATATTAACAACAAATATTATTTAATACAACTTTTGTCTTCCCGAGCGCAGTCGAGGGATTTTATTTAAAACTAAATTACAAAAAATGGGAAAAATTTTAAGAACAACTAAACTAACCACATTATCAGAATTATTGATTGTTGTAGGTGGAATCGGCGCAATTCTTGGCGCAATCTATTTTATTTCACCAGGAATAAAAACCGCAGTTTCTAAACAATTATCAGGTATCACGCTCAATTCAGGCGATGTAAATAATATTACCAATGCCGATAAAATGGCGTTGCCAACCAAAGAAATTTCAAGCGACGTATCTGGCAAACCATTAGTTAGAATGGCAGGATATGCTTGGAACGCAACATCAGGAATAATTGTTGCCAACGGTGGACCAAAAACAACCAAAGGTTCGTTAATGGAAAAAAACGGTGTCAATCTAGAAATAATTCGTCAAGATTGGTTGACCGAATTGCGAAATATGCAAATGAAATTTATTGAAGAGTTTGATAAAGGAACTGCTTTTCCAACATCAGATAAAAGTGCTTTTGGAATTATGATTATGGGCGATGGCGCACCATTTTACATCAGTTCGGTACAAAAATCATTGGACGAAAAATACGGAAAAGACAAATACCATGTGCAAGTAATGGGCGCAATAGGAATGAGTTATGGCGAAGACAAACTAATTGGACCACCAAGTTGGAAATCTGATCCAAAATCGATGAAAGGCGCAGTAATTTCAGCTGTTCTTGGCGATGGCGACTGGGTTACAACCGTGAATTATTGCTTTGCAAATGGTTTGAAAGTAAATCCAGATCCATCAACTTATGATGCAGATGCTGTAAATATTGTAGCATCAGAAAATGACGATTACATCAAATCAGCTGAAGAATTAATCAAATCGCAAACAACTGGTTGGACAATTCCATTAAAAGAAGTTTCGAACGGAAAATTGACTGGAAAATCGGTAAACCGAAAAGTAGATGGTTGCGCAACTTGGACACCTGGCGACAAAACGGTTTTCGACAAATTGTCAGGATTTATTGATGTTGTTTCTACCAAAGAATTCAACAATCAAATGCCAGCCGTAATTATTGGCGTAAAAGAATGGGCTGCAAAAAATCCAGAAATTGTTTCGAATATATTGAAATCGGCATTGACGGCATCTAACCAAATGAAAAACCACGACGAGTGGAAAGTGCGCGCTTCGGAAGCAGTAACAGATACCTATCAAATGGAAACACCTGAATATTGGTACAAAATGTTCAAAGGACAACAAGCAACCAAAAACGGAATTACCTATAATATGGGCGGATCAAAAGTATTTAATTATGCTGATGGAATGCAATATTTCGGAATGACCGATGGTGTAAACCGTTATAAATCAGTTTACAACTCAGTTGGTGGATATTTAACCGAATTGAATCCGTTTGGATTTAACGAAAATGTTGGAGCTGTTGTTGCTTATGAAGATGCTGTAAATTTAGTTTATTTCAAAAACATCAACGATATTGAATCATCTGCTGCAGACAAAGCCAATTATGACAAACAATCAACCGAGGTTATGGCATCGGGCGAATGGAAAATTAATTTTGGTTCAGGAAGTGCATCGGTGCAAAACAATTCGATGAAAGATCTTGAAAAAATATACAATTTATTGATTCAAGCCGAAAATTCTAAACTTACAATTGTTGGTCATACTGACAATGCTGGAAATGCCAACACCAATTTGGACTTGTCAAAAAATCGTGCACAAGCGGTTGTAAATTTCTTAAAAAATAAAGGAATTCCAGAAAATCGTTTCCAAATGATTGACGGAAAAGGACAAAACGAACCAGTTTCTGACAACAATACAGATGCAGGTAAAGCTAAAAACCGTCGAGTTGTAATTAATTTCTTGAAATAAAAAAAGGTTGTAGGTTGTGGGTTGTAGGTTTTGAGCAATATTCTAAATATTTATGATTTGAAATCTACAACCTACAACTCCCAACCTATAACCTAAAAAAAAATGCTAAAACAACTTATAACACCATTCGAAAAAATTTCGAAATCCAAAAAAACGATTATTGCTAGCGTTTGGATTTTACTATTAATAGCTTTGTGGTTCATTGGAACCATGGGCGAGAAACATTTATTTCCGTCACCAAGCCAAGTTTTTAGTGCATTGGGCGATTTATATAAAGAAGGTTTAGTTGTTAGCATTTTCAAATCGTTGCAATTGTGTTTTATATCAATATTAATTGCGACAATATTGTCTATGTTTTTTGCCTATGCGTGGCCAATTCCTTTAATGAAACCTGTTTCGGAATTCATTACGAAATTCAGGTTTTTGCCTTTGGCAGGATTAACATTATACATAACTTTAATAATTCACGATGCTAGAAATATGCAAATTTGGATTTTGGTTATTTTCTTGACAACATTTTTGACAACATCATTAATTTCGGTAATATCGGCCATTCCACAAGAAGAATACGACCACGCTAAAACATTAAAATGTTCTCGTTGGGAAGTGCTTTGGCAAGTCGTTATTTTGGGTCGAATAGATTACGTAATTGATGTAATTCGACAAAATCTTGCAATTACTTGGATGATGTTGGTTACAGTAGAATCTACTGTTGCTGCTGCTGGTGGATTAGGAGTTTTAATAAAAAATTCTGATAAATTTTCTAATCACTCACGTATAATTGCCTTGCAAATCATTATTTTGATAATAGGATTGGGACTTGATTTTTTTATTAATTTCATCAGAAAAGCAATTTTTAGATATTCAAAAATATAATAATTATTAATTTATGGAACACAGTTTTAAAGAGACATTATTATATGTAGAAAATCTTAGCGTTGCCTATGATGATCGAATAATTATTAAAGACGTAAGCTTAATAGAAAAAGATGTTGTAAGAAATGGAGTTGAAAATACAGGTCAGATAATTGCAATTGTAGGTCGGTCTGGTCGAGGCAAATCTACTTTTTTTAAAGCATTAACAGGTTTGGTTCAACCAAATTCTGGTAAGATTTTATTAAAAGATTTTATTAGCAAAGAAGAAAATGCTGCAAAACCTGTTAAAGAGGGCGATATTGGATTTGTAGATCAAAAATACACGCTTTTTCGACATAAAACGGTTAACCAATCTTTGAAATTTGCACTTCGAAAAACCACTTTATCCGACGGCGAAAAAGACAAAAAGATTAAAGAATATGTTCAAAAATGGGGTTTAGAATCGTGTGTTGACAAATATCCAAACGAACTTTCGGGTGGACAAAGACAAAGAACAGCTATTATTGAACAACTTTTTTCTTCGGATCAATTCATTATTATGGACGAACCTTTTTCTGGACTTGATGTCGGAAATATTGAGGAAGTTAAAAAAGCATTCGATTTATTGAGTTCAACATCAGAATATAATACGCTTTTGTTTTCAACCCACGATATAAAATTAGCAATCGAATTGGCGCAAACCATTTACATAATTGGTTATCCAACAGTAAATGGAAAACTTCAAGATTATGGAACCGTTGTTGCCAATTATGACTTGCGAGAAATGGGCTTGGCCTGGAAAGAATATGGCGAAGATCATCGAAAATTATATAAAGAAATTGTACATCAAATGATGATTTCTTAGGATGAATTATTATCCTAACAGGTTTTCAAAAACTTTTAGGTATAAAAAAAATTAAACCATTAAGAAATTAAGTTTCATTAAGATTTATATTCAAAACTTAATTTTCTTAATTCCTTAATGGTTTTTATTTTACAAAATTTTAAATCTGCGAAAATCCGTTTAATCTGCGTCATCTGCGTTCCAAATAAAAACATTAAAACCAAAAATCTTGAAAAAACGAAATCCAATATCATTTCTCGAAGAATCTTTTTCGTCATTAAAAGATTATCTTGATCAAGAAATTAATGAAAAACAACAATTTTTTAATGCTAATTTCATTCAAAATCTAAAACTCGAAACTGTTCAAATTATTTCTATTTGCGACGAATTGAACAAAGACGAAAAGTTCATACAGAAAATAAATTCTTTAGTAAATCCAAATTCGTCAAAAGGATTATTATTCAAATCACAGCATTTTTTTATTTCGGATTTGATTGGATTGTATAATATAAAAATCGAAAACCAAACCGAAAAATCGCGTTTCGTATTGGCATATTATTATGATGCATTACGCAATAATCATTTTGCCGATGAGCGAGGTATTTCAACTCTAAATAAACTCGTTGCATCTAATGAATTCAAGTTGCATTTAGAGAAAATTCGTAGAGAAAACATCATTTTGTCATTTGACGAAAGTCAGAAATTTTCTTTTTTAACAAATGTTTTAAATTCAATAAAATCTCCAAAATTACCAGAAATAAAAACCAAGTTCGAGCGATTTATGCAATTTTCATTCGATTTAAAAGCCGATGATAAAATTGCAAATGATTTTTTAGCATCTAATGAAAAGCCAGTTCAAAACAGCAAAGTTTCTGAAGTAAATGACGAAGATTCTTTGGAAAAAGTATTAGAAGAATTGAACAAATTGGTCGGTTTAGAAAACGTAAAACAAGATGTTACAGAACTGATAAATTTATTAGAAATCCAAAAAAAACGTTCAACGCAAGGATTGAAAAACATAGAAATTACACTTCACACCGTTTTTCTTGGTCCACCAGGAACCGGAAAAACGACCGTTGCTAGATTGTTGAGTAGAATTTTTAGACATTTAGGTTTTTTGTCAAAAGGACAATTATACGAAACCGATCGCGAAGGAATGATTGCTGGATATGTAGGGCAAACTGCCACCAAAGTTGATAAAGCCGTCGAAGAAAGTTTGGGTGGCGTTTTGTTTATCGACGAGGCTTATGCCTTGACAGCCAATAGTTTTGGTAACGATTATGGCGCCGAAGCAGTGAATACTTTATTGAAAAGAATGGAAGACCATCGTGAAGATTTGGCTGTTGTTGTAGCTGGTTACGATGAACCAATGAAATTATTTATAGAATCGAATCCGGGTTTGCGATCACGATTCAATAGATTTTTTACATTCGAACATTTCAAACCAGAACAACTGATGTTGGTTTTTGAATCGTGTTGTAAAACTTCAGATTTTGTTTTGAATGACGATGCCAAAGAAAAACTTTCGGATACTTTCGAGTTGTTATATTCTAAAAAAGATGAAGGATTTGGAAATGCCAGAGTTGTCAGAAATTTATTCGAAAAATGCGTTCAAAATCAAGCCAATCGAATTGTGAAAGTTAAAAAAATTACGCCAAAAATTCTAAAAACTTTATCCGAAGAAGATATTCCAGAACCGAAAGAAACACAAGATCAAGTTTTTTTTGCTAAGAATAATGATGAAAATAAATAATTTAGTTTCAAATAAATTCGTAAATTTGAGTTAAATATCAGAAAAATGGAAGCAACAATTGCACTTTCAAATGAAATCGAAATCCAAAAACAAGAATTAATCGATTGGATTACAACAATTAACGACGTTTCTGTTTTAGAAGATTTAACCGAACTGAAACGCCGAGACACTTTTAATTTCGAAGAAGAATTCAAAAAAGGAATTTCTGGCGAAGAAGCCAAAAAAATATCTAAAGAAAAAATTAGAGAATGGTGGGGAAAATGACAATTATTTACACCAACGATTTTATTAAATATTTAGATAGTTTGGTTTACATACTTTACAAAAAAGAATATTTTGGTTTTATAGAATCAGCAGATGTTTACATTGATAAAATATATGAATTCATCGAAGAAAGTATCGAAACATTTCCACCAAAGAAAACACCAAAAGAATTAAAAAACTTCGGACAAAACTATATTTTCTACAAATCGACTCAACGAACAACTTGGTATATTTTCTTTGAAAAATTCAACAATAATTATTTGATTACCAATATTTTAAATAGCAATTCCGAAGAAGTAAAATTTCTATAAAAATGAAAATAATATTAATTTTTCTAACTTTTTTTTTAAGCCAAACTTGCAATAAAAAAATGACCAATTCTGAAATTTTAGAGCAATTGCCATCAGTTATTGAAACCGTTTATTTTCAAAAATGGGCAGCTGGTCAAGAAGAATCTGGTTCAGGAACTCATTTTTTTATACAATTCAAAACTGCATTTCCTGAAAATATTATACTCAAAAAAGTTTATTTTCAAGGTCAAGAATCTAATTTACAATCAGAAGATGAAAATATTTTTACTGCCAATTTCACCAACAAACTTAAACAAGACAGAATACTTCACTCCGATTCCGAAAAAGAATTTGGAAACAAACCACCAGAAATCACAAAAATAAAATATGATTTAAAATCCAACGAAGCCATTTTAGAATTCGAAAAAGATCAAAAAACATTCATTTTTAAACTTCAAAACATAAAACAAAAAGAACTTTTGGCTTTTCCGTCTCCAAAACCAAGAAATTAGTTATTTTTGTCTCAAATAAATCAATTTTATTGAATTTTACGATAATTAATTCGTGAAAATTCGTGATCCCGACACTTCGGGACGTGTCAAATAAATGAATCTATACAAATCACTTTTTAAACAAACATTAATCTATGGCTTAGCGACAGTTTTGCCCAGAATGATTAGTTTTTTACTTAATCCACTTTACGTTAGCGCATTGCCAAAACAAGAATTTGCCGATGTTTCAATTGTTTTTGCTTGGCTGGTTTTCTTCAATGTTTTTTTGTCCTATGGAATGGAAACTGCTTTTTTTAGATTTTACAATTCTGAAGACAACAAGAAAAATGTAATTTCAACGGCCACAATATCACTTTTTTGGTCGTCGATTGCGTTTCTAATAATTTCATTGTTATACAGAAACACAATTTCGCGCTGGGCTAATGTAAATCTAGAATATGTAACCTACACCATTTGGATTCTCACATTCGACGCTTTAGCAATTATTCAGTTTTCGACACTTCGAGCCGAGAAAAAGCCAATGAAATATGCCATAATTAAAATAGGAAACGTAACCTTAAACCTTTTATTAAACCTGTTTTTTCTGCTTTTATTACCAAAACTAGCACAATCCAATCCATCAGGATTTTTCAACACCATTTATTTCCCAAACTCGCAAGTAGGCTATATTTTTATGTCCAATTTATTGGCAAGTCTAGTGACATTTGTAGTTTTATCACCCAATTATTTCAAAATAAAATGGCATTTCGATGCAAAACTTTGGCGAAAAATGATCCGCTACGGTTTTCCGATTCTTCTTGCAGGAATCGCATTTGCAATCAACGAACATTTCGACAAGATTTTGCTCGAAAAACTCCACATTTCCAAAGCCGATATTGGTGCTTATTCAGCCTGTTACAAAATCGGAATGTTTATGGTTTTATTCCGCACGGCTTATACGTTGGGCATCGAGCCATTTTTCTTCAGTCACGCCAATAACGAAAACGCTTCTCAAACCTATGCCACAATAACCAAATATTTCGTAATTACAGGATCGTTTATTTTGCTATTTGTAATCGTTTTTATAGATATTCTGAAACTATTTTTAGTACCAAATTCGAGTTATTGGGATGCAATTAAAGTCGTTCCGCTAATTATTCTCGCCAACTTTTTTCTCGGCATTTACACCAATCTCTCTGTTTGGTACAAACTCATCGACAAAACAATGATTGGTGCTTATATTTCGATTTTTGGAGCAATAATTACACTCATTCTCAACTTTTGGCTCGTGCCAATAATGAGTTATTACGGCTCGGCAATCGCCACAATTGCAGCCTACGGAAGTATGATGTTTGTGTCTTATTATCTTGGTCAAAAAAAATATCCAATTCCTTATGAAGTCAATAAAATAGCCAGTTATCTCGGAATTTCAATTGCATTATCGGCACTATCTTTTTATGTTCCACAACTTCGAAAAAGTTATATTTTCGGAATATTAGCCTTAATTTTCTTCGGATACTTCATCTATAAAAACGAAAAACAACTCATTTTAAAAATCATAAAACGCAAGTAATTTTTTTTTGAAGCCAATCGCGCTATCATTCCAAAAAATTTCAGGCGAAAAAAATCGCCTAAAATTGTTTTTCCCCTCTATCACGGCTAGGGCATCGATATTCAAAACAAAAATTTCCATATTCCAAAAACCTTATTATCTTAGCATCTTACAATTTATATAAAAATGAAAATCAACATCATCAATAAATCACAACACCAACTGCCCAATTACGAAACAATTGCATCCGCAGGAATGGATATGCGAGCTAATATTCAAGAACCAATAACCATAAAATCACTAGAACGAGTAATGGTTCCAACAGGATTGTTCATAGAATTGCCAATAGGCTACGAAGCCCAAGTACGCCCAAGAAGCGGATTAGCATTCAAAAACGGAGTAACCTGTCTCAATTCTCCAGGCACAATCGATGCCGATTATCGAGGCGAACTCAAAGTAATTTTAGTAAATTTGTCGCACGACGATTTCACAATCAACAATGGCGATCGAATAGCACAAATGGTAATCGCCAAACACGAAAGAGCCGAATTTATTGAAGTGCAAGAATTATCATCAACCGAACGTGGTGATGGTGGATTTGGAAGTACGGGCGTTAAATAGTTCTTAATAATTAATACAAGTTGGCAAAAAAAAGATTGAAAATAATGATTTCTTCTACTGTTTATGGTTCGCAGAATGATTTAGATCAGATTGCCGCAATCTTGAGACAACAATTTAACTATGATGTAATTATGTCAAAAGAAGGAAGTGTTTATGTTCCAATCGACTATATTGATAATCCAGAAGCTGCTTGTTTGCAAGCTGTTAATGATTGTGATTTGTTTTTAGGAATAATTTTTCCTAGGTACGGTTCTGGAATTACTCACAAAGAATTTTTAAAGGCTGTTGAATTAAATAAACCCAGATGGTTTGTAGCTCACGAAAAGATAGAGTTTTTAAGAAAACTATTTCAACCTTATTTAATGGATGAAAATAAAAATCGAACAAATTTCGAATTAAAGAAAAACTCAATACTCGATAGTATAAAAGTTGTTGATATGTACAATGACATAAGACATAATTGGGTGCAAACTTTTTCAAACATAGGAGAGTTAATGTTTTTTATTGAACAACAATTCAAAGACCAAGAGAAAAGAGCAAATGAACTTCAAAAAATTAGTAACAAATGAAAACCGAATTACTAATTAAAAATCTTATAAAACGAGGAGAAAGTAATCAACTTGAATTCAAGCAAACGGTTCATAAAGAAAGTATTGCAAAAACACTTTGCTCTTTTTTGAATGCAAATGGAGGCATTGTATTAATTGGCTTGCAAGATAACGGCAAACTTATTGATCTTCAAGGAATTGATAAACACGAAACTGAATTAAAAAAATATCTTTTTAACGCAATAATTCCTGAAGCACCAATCACAATTTCGAAAGAATTAATTAATGGCTCTAATTTATTACTTTTAAAAGTTTGGAATGGTTCAAAACCTCCATATATATATGATAACACCATTTATTTCAGGACAAATAATCAAACGGTAAAAGCCAGTGCTGATAATATTTCCAAAATGATTATAGAACGTCAAAAATCCGAACTTCACTGGGAAAGGCAAATAAATTCAGCTGCAGAAATTGACGATTTAAACGAATTTGAAATTAGAAAAACAATCAGAGAAATTGAGCAGTTTGGTCGTGGAAAAGTTTTTTTAGAAACTCAAATTGAAGATTTTCTTAATTATTATGGATTGTTTATTAATGGAAGTTTGACAAATTCTGCGGTTATTTTATTTGCCAAAGAGCCTACTAAATTTTTACCTCAATGTAGAGTTAGGCTGACTGTTTTTAATAAATCAAAGACTTCTAATGATTATGCTTATGACAGAATCCTTGAAGGCAATCTGTTTCAAAATATTGACGAAATACTTCAATTTTTTGATGTAAACATTGCCTCTAAAAGTAATTTTTCAGATAAAAAATGGAATCGTGAGGACAAAACATTTCCTAAATCAGCTTTAAGGGAAGGAATAATGAATGCGCTAATCCATCGAGATTATTCAAATATTTCTGGTAGTGTTACCATTTCGTTTTATCCAAATTATTTAGAAATTACTAATTATGGTGAGTTGCCAATGGAATTAAAACCATCAGATTTATTGAAAAATCATCTTTCTTTGCCAAGAAATCCTGATATTGCACAAATTTGTTTTATTAGACAAAAAATCGAAAAAATTGGAAGAGGAACTCTAAAAATCATTGAAGATTGTAATAATAAAGGATATCCTAAACCAAAATGGCAAAGTAAATCAGGTTTAACTATTTTGACTTTTCCAGAGATAACTGTTATTTCAAAAACGGATGACGTTGTAAATGACGTTGTAAATGACGTTGTAAATGTCGCAGTAAATGTCGCAGTAAAAAAAGGTAAAATTGATTTAATGAGTAATAATATAATTATCGAATTAATCGAAATCATAAAATTATTGGCAAATAAAAAAGAAGGGATTTCGATAAATGAAATAATAGAAACAACCTCGAAATCAAGTAGAACGATCCAAAGGTATTTACAAATTTTAAAAATAATTAGCCTAATTGAATTCAAAGGTTCTGCAAAAACAGGAAAATACTATCTAATTAAAGAAATATAATAATAAAAAATGAAAATAATAGTCCCTATGGCTGGTCGTGGCTCACGCCTTCGCCCACATACATTAACAGTTCCTAAACCATTAATTCCAATTGCCGGAAAACCAATTGTACATCGATTGGTCGAGGATATTGCCGGAGTTATCAATCAAAAAATTGATGAAATTGCTTTTATAATCCACAAAGATTTTGGTAAAAAAGTTGAAGAAGATTTAATTGCAATTGCAGAAAAATTAGGTTCAAAAGGCACAATTTATTACCAAAACGAAGCACTTGGCACGGCTCACGCAATAATGTGCGCCAAAGAATCGATGACTGGACCAATTGTTGTGGCTTATGCCGACACACTTTTTCGTGCCGATTTCACACTTGACACAACAGCCGATTCGGTTATTTGGGTCAAACAAGTCGAAGATCCAAGCGCGTTTGGTGTTGTAAAATTGAATGAAAACAACCAAATTGTAGATTTTGTTGAAAAACCAAAAGATTTTGTTTCGGATTTGGCAATTATCGGAATTTATTATTTCAAATCAGGCGAAAGTTTGCGTTCTGAATTGCAATATTTGTTGGACAATAACGTTGTAAAAGGTGGCGAATATCAACTAACAGACGCATTAGAAAATATGAAAATAAAAGGTATGAAATTTGTACCTGGAAAAGTCGATGAATGGATGGATTGCGGTAATAAAAACGTAACAGTCGAAACCAATTCAAGGTTACTCGGTTTCTTGCATAAAGATGGGCAAAACTTGGTTTCAAATGATGTAAAATTAGAGCATTCAACCATAATTGAACCTTGTTTTATTGCCGAAGATGTTATTTTAATTAACGCAACGGTTGGTCCAAATGTTTCATTAGGAAAAGGGTGCCACGTTATTGATTCAAAAATAAAAAACAGTTTGGTTCAGAACAATTCACATATTAAAAATGCTAATTTAGACAATGCAATGATTGGAAATCACGCAAGTTTTGATGGTAATTTCACAAGCATTTCGATTGGAGATTATTCGGTTTTAGAGTAAGATTTTAGATTGTAAATTAACGATTTTAGATTTCAGATTTAGACTGAAATATTACAATGAAAAAAACATTTTTAATATTAATTTTAATATTTGCAATTTGCAATAATTGTGTTGTTTTTGCTCAAGAATATAAAGAAGAATCTGAGAGTAAAGACGACGAATTTCAAATAGCTTACTTTGAATCATTGAAGCAAAAAGCAATTTTAAATTTCGATAAATCTATTGAATCATTAGAAAAATGTTTGAAATTGCAACCCGAAAATGCAAATGTTCATTTTCAATTAGGTAAAAATTATTTGTTGCAAAAGAAATACAAACCAGCTTATGATGCATTTGAAAAAGCAGCAAGTATTGACCCAAAAAACCGTTGGTATTGCGCTGGAATGTACGATGTTGCCTACGAACAAAAAGATTATAATCAAGCCATAATTGTTGTCAATAAGCTTATTGAATTCAAGAATGATTACAAAGAAGATTTGGTTTCATTGTACATGAACACACAACAATTCGACAAAGCTTTGGCTTTAATTAACGAATTGAATGATCAAATTGGCAAGTCGGACAAACGCGATTTTTATAAAATGCAAATAATGCAAGATTCGAAACATCAAAATCCTGAAAAAGATAATTTGATTGCTCAAATCAAGAAAAATCCAAAAGAAGAAGCCAATTATATTGATTTGATTTCGATTTATTCACAAAGCAATCAAGAAGAAAAAGCTTTAGAAATTGCCAAAAAACTTGAGAAAGAAATTCCAACGTCGGATTGGGCGCAAGTAAGTTTGTTTAAATTTCATTTGAATAATAATGATGGTGATAATGCTGTAAAAGCAATGAATATCGTATATGCAAGCAACAAAATTGACGATAAAATCAAACACAGAATCTTAAACGAGTTTTTGATATTTGTAAAAACAAATCCAAAATACAACCAAGATTTAGAAAAAGCAATTGGTTATTTCAAGAACGATCCAAACATAAAAGTTGCCAAAGAAGTTGCAAAATTTTATCAGAATCAAAAAGATTTTGACAAAGCAATTCAATATTATGATTTGCATTTTAAAAATAATTCTGAACCCGATTTCGAAACATCGGTTTTGTATTTTCAATGTTTGGTAGAAAAATCTCAATTTGAAGTTTTATCGAAAAAAGCCGAGAAAATGATTGATTTGTTTCCGAGTCAACCACAGTTTTATTACTTTGCTGGATTGTCATACAACCAAATAAAAAATTTCAAGAAAGCCAAAGATTATCTGGAATCAGGAATCGATTATTTGGACGATGACAAAACTTTAGAAATAAATTTTAACATTCAATTGGGTGAAGCTTTTAATGGATTGGGCGATATTGCTAAAAAAGAAATCTATTTCACGAAAGCTGATAAACTTTTGAAAGGAAAGAAATAGCTTTTTAGATGCTAGATATTAGATTTTTAGATTTAAGAATAAACAAAAAATGAAAAAATTACTTTTACTATTAATAATAATTTCACTATTTTCGTGCAAAGCCAAGAAAGTCATTCGCGAATCACACGCGAAAGAAGAAATTGCTTCCGAGAAAATTATTTCAAGTCATTATGCAAATAATACTGATTTCAAGACAGTTTATATCAAATCGTCGGTTCATTATGAAGACGAAAAACAATCGCAAAACGTTTCGGCTGAAATTCGTATAAAGAAAAACGAAATAATTTCGGTTAGTATCCGTTTTCTTGGAATTACAATGGCAAAAGCATTAATTACTCCAAACAAAGTTCAATATTATGAAAAAATTGGTGGCAAGTTTTTCGAAGGAAATTACGAAATATTAAGCCGATTTCTTGGTACAGATTTAGATTTTAATAAAGTTCAAAATCTTTTTATTGGTCAAGCTTTAGAGGATTTGACCAAAGAAAAATACATTAATTCTATCGAAGATAAATTGTATAAATTAGAAAATATTGGTGATGCAAAAACCAAAAAAACATTCTATTTTGACTCAGAAAGTTTTCACGTAACTAAGCAATTAATTTCGCAAGCCGAGCAAAGTCGTTCCTTGCAAATAGTTTATCCAGAATACAAACAATATCTGGAAATGAATTTACCGACCAACATTTTGATAGATGCTTTGATGGAAAAAGGTCGAACGAATATCAAAATCGATTATAATTCTGCTACTTTCAACGAAGAAATAAATTTCCCCTATTCGGTGCCAGAAGGCTATGAACAAATATTTATTAAGTAAATTTGCAAAAAAAAGATTCAAATGTTTAAATATATTTTAAGTTTTTTAATAATTTGTATTTCATTTTCGATGAATGCACAACTAACAGCGCAAGAAAAACTAGAGCAACGCAAAGCCGAAATACAAGCTCAAATTCGCGCCAACGAAAAACTATTGCAAAACGTTAAAAAACAAGAAAAATCAGTTTTGACTGTTATTGGCATTAAAGACCAAAAAATCAGGTTGAAAGAAAATTTAATCGAAACTAACGAAAACCAAACCAAGGTTTTAGCTAGTAATATGACCAAAAATCAATCTCAAATCAATAAATTAAATAAAGAACTTGACACATTAAAAGCTGATTACGCCAAAATGATTGTCAAATCTTACAAAAGTCGTTCTCAACAAAGTCGAGCTATGTTTATTTTGTCGTCACAAAACTTTTTACAAGCCTACAAACGAGCCCAATATATGAAGCAATATTCTAGTTATAGAAAAATGCAAGGTGATGAAATTATTGATAAAACGAATGAAATCTCGGGTGTGAACAAAAAATTAAATGTACAAAAAGAAAGCAAAATAAAACTCATAAAAGAAAACGAAACCGAAAAAGTTGCACTTGTAAAAGAAAAACTAGAACAAGTAAAAATAGTTAATGCAATTAAAAAAGATAAGAAAAAAATTGCAGTCGAAATCAAAAAACAACAACAAGAAACAAGACAAATCGACCGTCAAATCGACCGATTAATTCGTGATGCAATTGCAGAAGCAAACAGAAAAGCCGCGGCCGCAAATGCAAAAGCCAATCCAACAAAAGTCGTAACAGCTGCAGAAACAAGAGCTGCAGAATCGTCAACAAAGATTGTTTTGACGCCCGAAGGTCGAATCGAATCTGACAATTTCAAGAACAATAAAGGTGGCTTGCCATGGCCGGTCGAACGTGGAGCGGTTACTTTAAAATATGGAAATCAGCCACATCCATTGTACCCAAGCCTTGTTATTCACAATAGTGGAGTCGAAATCACGACCGATCAAGGAGCCAATGCAAGAGCAGTTTTTGCTGGAGAAGTAACTCAGGTTCAAGTAGTTTCACCAGTAAATAAAGCTGTAATTGTAAAACACGGAGATTTCTTTACGGTTTATCAAAATCTAAGCAAAGTTTTTGTTCGTGAAGGTGATAAAGTATCAATAAAACAAAATCTTGGACTAATAAGAACTAGCGGCGATACAGGAAGAACAGTTATGAAATTTATGATTTCTCAGAACACAACTTATGCCAATCCAGCAACTTGGTTAAGTAATATGTAATTTTTAAATTAGAATTTAGAAAATAGAATTTAAAATTTTAATACAAATTATAAAAAAAGCGCTTTCAATTCGGTAGCATCTTGTGCTTTCATTTTTCCAGCCAACACAAGACTTAATTGTTTGCGTCGCAAAGCAGCTTCGAAACGTTCTTTTTCTAAATCGGTTTCAGGAATAACTTCTGGAACAGCAACAGGAACTCCACTTTCGTCAACGGCAACAAATGTGTAAATCGCTTCGTTGGCTTTGGTTCTCAAACCAGATTCTCTATCTTCAATCCAAACATCAATAAAAATTTCCATCGAAGTGCGAAAACTTCTAGACACTTTTGCTTCGACAGTTACAACGCTTCCAAGAGCAATTGCACGGTTAAAAGCCACGTGATTTACCGATGCAGTTACCGTTATTCTCCTAGAATGTCTTCTGGCGGCAATACTGGCTGCTCGATCCATTCTTGCCAAAAGTTCGCCACCAAACAAGTTATTCAATGGGTTTGTTTCGCTTGGCAAAACCAAATCTGTAAGTATTGTCAACGATTCTGATGCGTTTTTTGCAGTCATAATTAATTGTTTTTTATTTTTTGAAGCCAATCCTGCTGTCATTCCAATCTTTTTTAAAAAATTGAAGAAAAATCAATTTTTTAAAAAAGGATTTTCCCTTCCATCAGGGCTAAAAAAAATCCCGTTTCATAACGAGAATTTCTTTAAAATTAAACCTATAAGGTTTTAAAAACCTTATAGGTTTGGTCTTTTTATTTATCCAATTGCTGAATCAAAACCCATGCATCAGCATTGTCATTTTTTTGAATTTCGGTCATTGCTTTTCTGGCTTCGCTGTAAGTTGCATAACTGTTATAAATTACAGGAAACAAACCATTAATGTTTTGCGAAATTTTCTCGGCTTTGTAACCTTTCGAAATTAAATTTTTGCAAATTTTATCAGCGTTTGCCTCTACTTTAAACGCACCAGCCACAACATGATAATTCAATTTTACATCATTTTTTAAAGCAGTAACAACTTCTGGAATCGCATTGTTTGATATGAAAAAAGTAGCTTCTTGAATTTTATTTTGAACTTGTTTTTGAACTTTGGCTTCGACAATCAAGTTATTTATTGCTACTTTTTCTTTATACAAATTCAAAAAAACAGGACTTGCAATTCCGCAACCAACAATAAAAACAGCTGCATATTTCAGGTTAGAATAATTTCTCGGTTTTCTGATTGCAATAACTTCTTCGTCAACTGATTTAGCAACCGAATTTTGACTTTGAATATTTTCGAAATCTGGTTCGAAAACATTTTTAGGAGCTACAACAACACGTTTTACATTTGGAGAAACAAACGAAGTCAAACCAAACGAACTTGTCAAATAATTAAAATTATCTGCTGGTGTAAAAACCATATTTTTATCGAAATTCATCGAAATTGAACCAATATTTTTCAGATAAAGAATGTTTTCTGAATTTAAAGAATATCTCCAATTATCGACTTCAATATTTATTAAATCAACAGCTTTTTCGTAAGAACATTTCTCACCGGCAGCAATTTGTTTGGCAAGCAAACCGTCATTGGTTTTTAGATTGGCATTAAAAACTATTAATTTTTTTGGCGGATAAAAACTATTCGAATTTTCGATAAGTTGTGCCGAAACGTTTTCTGTCAAAAAAGCGCCAAAACTAGGCACAGTAACACACTGGTATCGATAAAGCAATTCGGATATGTGTTTTTCTAAATTCATTGTCAGGCAAAGTTAATCAAACAAAATAGTTATAACAATTTTATTGATGATTATTTTATTTGGGAAAGATTATTTTAAGGTCTAAACAACAATAAAAGAAAGTGTTTTTCAAAATTTTAACATTTGATACACTTTTAATGTAAATCCAATTTTAACATTGTAACTATTTTTACAAAGTATTAATACAAGTACCAAAATTTTTAGAATTGAACAACCTGTAACATTTTATAAAATGTTGCTAAACAAACTTTTGACTTAACTTAATACTTTTAGAAAAATGAAAAATTTAATTTATGCGATTGCGATTATTACAATATTAATGACTCTGAATTCCTGCACTGCAGACAAGTTAGAAACTGACAATAGTAAACTTATTGAGAAATCTGGAACAGAAATTGAGCCTAAACAACCTATTGTTGTACCAAAATAACCAACTATTATTTATACATATTTTTGTATATTTGAATTTTATGAAAATATGAATTTTACAAAATGTTTCTTTATTTTATTTTTAAACATCTTTTTCTTTAATTGTAATAAAGGAAAAGATGTTTTGATTTCTGCAAATAAAGATTTTGATACTTTTTTTTTAAAAGCAAAAGATTCTAGTTATTCTCAAAACGACAGATTAGAATTTGCAAATAAGGCTTTAGCAGTTTTAAATAAAAAGACGATTGACACAACAATAACTCACAATTATCTAAATTTAGGCTATGTTTTCTATGATTTAAAAAACTTTGAAAGCAGCAATAATTGTTTTCGAATAATGTCAATCAAAGCAAATAAAATTAAAGATTACAATTCTGTTGGAAAAGCAAATTACAATTTGGGAGATTATTATTATGTTAGATCGCAATATGATAGCGCAAATTATTATTACTATAAATCTGGCAAAGCATTTGAAAAATCAAAGAATGAACAGTGGCAAGGAATTGTTATTGTAAGTAAAGCAACGCTTTTATATTGTAAACGCGATTATGTAGATTCTGAAGCTATGACTATTAAAGCTTTAAATATTGCAGAATCATTAAAAGATAATATTCTGATTTATAATTGTTATTTGACTTTAGGCGATAATTTATTAGGTTTAAATGAATTCGAAAAAGCATTAGAATATTATTATAAAGCATTGGATTTAAGTTCAAAATTAAAAAACGAACCAAATTTTTCAATCATAAAAGCGCAACCCTACAATTACATAGCCAGAGTTAATCAAAAAAAGAACAATTTTAAAAAAGCCATTCAAATTGCCAATCAAGGTTTGCAAATTGATAATTTCAAAAAAATTAACCCAATACTGTATTGTTATCTTATTAATAATATTGGTTATTCTAAATTCAAATTGAACGATAATAGTTGCTTGTCGCAGTTTCAAGAAGCATTGCAAATAGGTCAAAACATTAACAATATCGCTATTCAAATTAGTAATGAAATAAATTTGGCGGAATATTACATTTCTAAAAATGATAATCAAACGGCAAAAAGTTATCTAACTATAGCTAAAATAAAAGCCCACAACCAGAAAATTTTCGAAGACGAATTGAAATGTCTTGACTTATTGTCTAAAATCGATTTCCTGAAAAGTTCGATTTATTCGCAACGTTATTTTAAACTTTCGGATAGTTTGCAAAACGATGAACGCAATTCGAGATACAAATTTGCAAGAATTGAATTCGAAACTGATCAGGTAACCAAAGAAAGCCAAATTATTAAAACCGAAAATAAAAAATTAAACCACCAACAATTGTTAATTATTGCAATTAGTTTTTTTGTGAGTTTAATAGCTTTAGCAATATTGTTTTTTAACCGCCAAAAGCAAAAATTACAAAAATTGATGTTTGAAAAACAAAAACAACAAGCCGATTCGGAAATGTATCAATTAATAATTGATCAGCAACAAAAAATAGAAGAGGGAAAACGCATTGAGAAAAAAAGAATCTCGATGGATTTGCACGATGGCGTAATGGGCAGATTAACTGGTGTGCGAATGAATTTCTATGCGCTAAAAAACAATATAGATCCAGAAACAATCAAGTTGTGTTTAGATCAATTGCCAGAACTGCAAGCTATAGAAAAAGAAGTTCGCAACATTGCACACGACTTAAACACCAACTTGTTTGCCGATAATATTGATTTTGTAACCATTGTAAAATCTTTATGTAATGATAAAAATAATTTTTCCGAAACCATTTTTGATATTAAAATAGATGACCGAATAGATTGGGTAACAGTTAATAATGATTTAAAAATAAATATTTACAGGATTTTGCAAGAAGCCGTTCAGAACATTCATAAATATGCAAAAGCCAATAGAGCATCGATCACTATTGCTAAAAATAAAATTGGTTTATCAATAAATATAACCGATGACGGCGTTGGATTTGATTTGCAACAAACAAAAAACGGTATTGGTTTAGACAACATAAAACAAAGAGTTGCAATATTAAAGGGAGAAATTGCTATAATAACTAGTGATAATAAAGGTGTTAAAATAAATTTGTTAATTCCGATTTAATACCGTATATTTGAATTTGAATTTGAATTTGAATTTGAATTTGAATTTGAAAAACATCCCTAAATGATTGTAAATATTTTAATTATCGATGACCATTCTGCAATAATTTCGGGTTATAAATCTATTTTTTCTAGCAATAATTTAGGGCAAGAAATTAACTTTACATCGGCAAAAGATTGCGCAACAGCTTTTGGCATAATTACCAATAATCTAATAAATTTTGATGTTGTTATTCTAGATTATAGTTTGCCCGCATTTCCTGAACAAAAACTTTTTTTCGGTGACGATTTGGCTTTGCTGGTGCAAAAACACTATCCAAAAGCCAAAATAATGATTGTTACTTCGCACTTCGAGGCAATAAAAGTGCACAATATTATTAAAAAAGCAAAACCCGATGCACTTTTAAACAAAAACGAAACCGACGATGTTACTTTGCTTTTGGCTTATGAAAAAATTATTAACAATGGTACATATTATAGCCCACTGGTAGCCGAAGCATTGACCGAAAGGTTACTTGCCGAAGGACATTTTGACACCGTTGACAGGCAAATTATAGAACTTATTGCCAAAGGTTGCCAAATAAAAACCATTGCCGAAACCATAAAACTCTCTGAAGATACAGTCAAGAAACGCAAAAGTAAAATTAAAGATTTGCTTGGCATTGACAAAGGCAGCGACGAAGACATTTTGCGAGAATGCAGGTTGTTGAGGTTGATATGAGTTCAAAAAATAATACTTATTACAATTAATTTTAAGCTGCTTTAATGTGAAAAATGAATTTTCATATTAATACGGCTTTTTTTGGTTTTAACTTTTTTTACACTTTAAGTGTAAAGCCAACATTAACTAACGAATTATTTTTGACATAACAAATTACTCGAGAATTATTTGTGAAAAATGTTTAACCCAATCTGTAAAGATTATGAATAATTCAGTACAGATTAAAATTTAAAATTATGAAAATTATATTAAAAACTCCAGAAGGAAGAAAAACAATTGAATCGGCAAGAAGTCAAATAACTGACAAGGTTAGTTTGAAACAATTTGATGAATTTATTGCTAAAAATGACGTTTTTGACTTTAACAATGACCAGCATTTAGAGGCATTAAAAAAACCAGTAGTACATTCTAATTGCACTATTGATTGGTAAAAAAGTGGATGATTTGTTAATACAATGCCCTAAAAATATTAATTAGGGCATTTTATAATTTATATCTTTAAAAATAAAATGTATGAAAAATAATTTATCATATAGTCAAAATGTTGAAATAATTAAAAAAAATATTTATAATACTAAGTTCAATGACTTAGAACTTAATGGATATTTATGGTCCTATTTAATGATTTCTGCAAATCTTTCAACATTCCTACCAAAATTGCAAAATAAATTGCATTTTGATGTAATTAGGAATATGCAATTTCATAGAGACATATCAAGAATGGATTTATTTTATCCGTCATTACTGGAGAATACCAAATTTTATGATAAAAATAACGTAATAGAAAAATGTTTAGAAAAACCGCACATTTTTGTTAGTTATCATGCAGGGCCATATTATATGATATTTAGACATTTGGCAAAAATGAAAGTCCCATTTTGTGTGGTGGCTGGTGATAATTATATTAAAGATTTTGACAATAAAGTCCAAGAAATATTTAGAGGAATACCAAATTTAGAAAACACTACGTTACCTATTTATACTGCGGAAGATCCTAAATTATTATTAAAATTAAATAAAAATTTAAAAGAAGGGATGTCAGTTTTTTTCTTTATTGATGGTAATACTGGTTCAAAAGAAAATGATTTTAATAATGATAAAAATTTGCTTAAAATTAATTTTTTAAACCACCATATTTACGCACGACAAGGGGTTGCTTTCTTAGCATATTTAAGCAAAACACCAATTGTTACCATAATTGCAAAGCGAAATAAAAAACTGAACAATATTGTTAAAATAAATTTATTAAATATCAAAGACCAATCACTTAGAGTCAATAGAAATAAATATATTAACACAATAACCAAAAAATTATATAAGGTATTAGAAAATTATTTAAAAATTAATTACGAACAATGGTCAGGATGGTTTTATGTTCAATATATGTTTGATACCGAAAGTCCTACACAAATTAATGACCAAAATAAAGAAAGGAAAGTCAATTTTAAAAAAGATAAACTAATTTTAAATGACTTCATTGATTTGATAAAACATAATGATAACAACATTTTTTTAGTAATGAAGAAAGAATATGAAATAATGCGAATCAAACAATCTCTATTTGATGTTCTTTCAAATTTTAAAACCCCAAAAACAATCAACACTGACGAAACATTAATAATAAATAATGAAGTAGTTAGATTAGATTATATCAATGAACTTATTGAATTAAACTACTTAAAACTGGCGTAATGAAAACTATTATCACTGTTTTTTTAATTTTATTATCAACTTATTCTTTCTCCCAAAAAAACAATTCTCACTATAAAAGTGATATTGATTTTGGTAGTGGCACCACTTTTTCCACTTTTTTTGATGTAATATATAATAAAGATGTTTTTAAAATTACTTCGCCCAAAAATGCCGATGTACGTATGTTTGGAGGAAAAGCAAGACTAGGACGCCTGTTAGGTAAATCACCTAAAAAAGGAATTATTATTACAATTGAAGGTAAAAAAGTAAACGACAGTTTATTTGGTGAAACTGAGATTCCTGTATTTGGGAAGCTAAAATTTAAAGGTATTTTAAACAAACAAAAACTTATTGGTGTTTTAATGACTGATGATTTATCTGAAATAGGATCAATAAACGGAACAGTGTCAGAAGAAAAAAGAATAGATTTTAATTTTCTTTATCCACTAATTATGGATACAATTCAAAAAAATATTTATTCTAAAAACGAACTCAGAACACCCGAATGGAAAAAATTTAACATTGAACTTAAAAAATTTTGTAAAACTGTTCAAGATGATATAGAGTTGTATTTAGGTTTTAAAAACGTAAAAAGAATTTTGCCTTTTACCCACATGAGTTTATCGATTGCTCAAATTAGTAATGAAACCAGTAAGCCCATTAATAAAGATGATGATGATGTTGAAAAAGAAAAATTAGTGATTTTTGAAGAAAAAAACAAATCAACTGCTTACATTAAAGTCAAAAATTTTATTGATTCTAAACAAGAATTGGCTTCCGTTTTTCCTCAAATTATTGCAAATCAAGATTACAAAAATTTAATTATAGATTTAAGAGATAATCCAGGTGGAGGTTTAGACCCTGCATTTGAATTTGCTAAATACATTACTACTAGAGATATAGAAGTAGGCTATTTTGTAACAAATAAATTGCAGTATTCAGGTTTTGATTCTAAAATATTTAAGGCTTTACCAATAATTCAACCTGCAAATAATACCGAACTTACCAAAGAATTAAAAACATCTAGTGGTTTAAAAATGGTATTTAATAAGCCTAATACTCTTGTTTTTAAAGGCGCTATGTATGTATTAACAAACGGAAGGACCGGTAGCACTTGCGAACCAATTGTTTATACTTTAAAAAACAACAAAATTGCAACTATAATTGGAGAAAAAACATATGGAGGCATGCTAGCAGCTTCCGCTTTTGAATTGTCTGGTAAATATGTATTGTCTTTGCCAATAGCTGATTTTTATACTTATGATGGGGTTCGTTTGGATAAAGTTGGCGTAACTCCAGATATTGAAGTAAAATCAGAGGATGCATTAGATAAAGCCTTGGAATTAATAAATAAAAACAACTAAAAATGGATTTGTTAAAAGGCGGAGCATTAATTGCTATAATCGCAGGATTTTGGGGAAATATAAAAACATCCTTGCTATTCATCTTGTCTATATTTATTCAAAAAACTGAAATTAAGACAGAAGATTTACATAATGAAATTATAGGTTATTTAATTGAAAATAATAAAAAATTCAATAATTACAATAAAGTTTTTGGTTCACAATACGAGTCATTTCGAAGTGGAAAATATGGTTTGGTTGCCTTCGAAAAATATGGCGAAACTCTAATAGTTTTTTTATCGCAGAAAAAATTTATTTTTAACTTATTTAGAATTCCATTTGTTTTTAGTAAAAATGGACTTGATACAGGAAATGTTGAAAATAGTACAGGTATTAAAGATGATAAAAAAAGTTATTCTTATATTATTTCTATTAAAGGAACAATAAATGTTCCTGAAATAATCGAAAAAGCAGTAGGGTTGAGAAACAGACTGAACTGGGAACTGGAAGAAAATGCTGAAAACTCGAACAGATTTAATATTTATTATTTTCCTGAAAGAAAACATCAGGAAAATGAAAAGCACCAAAGATATGGTTTTGGTTATTCTTGGTTTATGCTTAATAATTTTAATTTAATAGGAGTAAATCAATACGATTTAGGTATCGAAATGAAAAGCAAAGGAAGTGCACTTGACAATTTGTATTTTCCAAAAGAAATAGAAAAGTTAATCGATATAATTGGTCTTTGGGTTAAAAGTAAAGAGTGGTATAAAGAAAAAAAAATACCTTGGAAAAAAGGTTGGCTTCTTTATGGTGTGCCTGGAACTGGTAAAACTGCACTTGCACGAGCTTTTGCAGAAGATTTAGATTTGCCTATTTATGTTTTCTCACTAGGTCAAATGTCGAATAATGATTTTATAAAATCGTGGCAAAGTATGCAACTTAATGTTCCATGTATTGCTTTAATTGAAGATATAGATAATGTTTTTCATAAAAGAAAAAATATATCTCAATTGTCAGGAATGTTAAATGGAAGCATGTTTTATCAAAACGGTAGCCAATCAGATGATAGTACTAATGAAGTCAAAAGTCCGCTAACTTTTGACACATTACTTAATTGTTTAGACGGTGTTGATAAAACAGACGGAATTTTTACAATAATATCTACTAATGATATTACAAAGATAGATGAGGCACTAGGTGTACCTGAATTTATAGACATTGATAAGCATAATTTCATTTCATCTCGACCTGGAAGAATAGATAGTGTTATCAAACTAGATTATATCAATAATGAGAATAAGTTAAAAATGGCAAATAAAATACTTTCAGAATTTCCAAATAAACTTGAAAAGGTTGAAGAGTATATTTTAAAAGACATAAAAGAAACACCTGCGCAATTCCAAGAGTATTGTTCCCAAATTGCACTTGAAGAGTATTGGAAATCTCAAAATACTATTTCTATTTTAAAGGCTGTATAGTTTTAACTTTTTTTACACTTTTAGTGTAATTCGAAAACTTCGAATCATTTTAATTTTACAAAATCTAATCCAAATAAAATTAAAAAATGATAAAATTAATAATTTCAACAATTACACTACTATTGTCGTTAGCATTGACTGCACAAACTCAATCAAAACCTTCAAGCGTTAATGCATCTTTTGGGCGTCATGGCGATTGTTCAGGTCGTGGTGCTTGTTCGTTTGGTGTAAATAAAACCGCGACTTCAAGTCTTGAAAAATTGGCTGCCAAAGTAACAGAAAACACAATTGTTTTAACTTTAAACCGTACTGCAGTTTCTCAATCTGATGAATTGAAAATTGCTGGAAAATTGTTAAACGATTTAAAAATTAATGACGAAGTAACATTTGTGCAATTAGACAATTTAATAATTGACGCAACAACTTTGCAAAGCTTGAATATTAATGCTAAATTCAATAAAATAGCTCCTGGAAATTACCCAATGATTATTGACAAAGATAAAATCGAAATTGTTTTTACATTACGAACTTCTAACTAAATTTTGTCATGATAAAAATTATTTATTTCCTAGCAATCTTATTTTTTGGGGTAAATAATTATGCTTTTTCTAAACCCAAAAACCAAAATCCAAACGATTTAATAATTGAACTTGCTAAAGAAATTAAAAACTTAAACGAAAAACTTTCACAAGTTTTAGAACTTAAAGAAAAAGAATTATTAATAATCAATAAATCGTTATCGATCGCAATAAGTTTAGAACAAAAAGTCAATTTAATACTCGAGAAAGATATTTTGAAAGACGAAATCAAAGCTCTTAAAATTGATAATAATTCAGAAATTGCTAAAATCAGGTATCTCAAAGGTTTGCAAATCATTAAAATTCTTTATGAAAAAGTACTTAGTCTTGACCATCATTTTTCATCAATTAGAACGCTAAACGAAATTAACAAAATTTCTAACCCAAATCAATATCCCGAATACGAAAAACTTAAAGAAGTTGTTAGTGCAAAAAAAGATAAAAAACTAGGTTTTGATTTAACTGCAATTCTTAGTACAAACCCAATTGTTTCGGTCGTACAAACTTTTACTAACTTAATTGGTTCGTCTTTAACTAAAGAAGAAAAAGAAAAAGAAATTGGCAATGTCGATTGTATTCTTGATTTTACGCTAAGAATGCAAAACGATTTGAATACAATTTATTTCGAAACTGCTTATTTGCAAACCAGCAATGACAAAATCAAAGAAGATATTCAAGTTTTGTTTAAAGATTACACCAAACCAATTGGTTATGAATCATCAATTGATATTTGCAGGACAAACGATGATTGGGAAACCATTACCCAAAAAATGAATGATTATCTTGCAAAAACCAAAGTTGCAACAGGCAACAAACAATACAAAATGCAAGTTAATATTGAGTTTCCGATAGATAGATTACTTCAGTTTATCACACAATACAACAGTTTTATTGACCAAGGTGGCAAGTTTTACGAAAAATTCAAAATTATTCTAAACAGTTACGAAAATCAAAAACAATGCGAAACTAAATTACCAATCGAATACAACAAACTAAAAGCGGATATTGATGTTGCGATTGATAAATTTAATATAGCATACAAACCAGTTGAAGTCAATGGCACTAAAATGAAAGAAATTCTTTATGGTTTAAATGAATTTGATTAATATTTAAAACCTCAATACATAAACCCAAACAACCAAACTGGAATAACATTGCCAAAACCAATTTCGATGTTGTCTTTTGCGACAAATGAGTTATTGACATTGTGAATCTGAACTTGAGTCTTGTTTTTGCCACCAACTTCGAATGTGTATTTTTCATTGATTAAAAAATCGGCTTGGTCGGACAAATGTACTTTGGCTAAATGTTTGAATTGGTTTACAAAAAAAGTTTCTCGCAAATTGCCAATATTCACGCTGTTATTTGCCAAAGAAAACATCAAGTTGGTGTTGTTTAGGTACAATTTTTCGGGTTTTGTCAAAACGCCAATTCCTTTGGTTGGTTTGTACAATTCGTTGACCAAACCAGCACGTTCTAATTGTTTTATGGCTTCAATTAACATGGCTCGTGACATACCGATTCGTTCGCTTAATTTTGTAATATTTGGTGTAAACGGCGCACTTGTCGCTATTGCAAAAAGCAGTTTTTTAAGTTTTAGAATTAAGTCGTAACTAATATGGTCGACAGCATTTATATCAATTTCTATGATTAAATTAATGGTATTCAGCAGTTTTTGATTGTAAAATTTTGGACTTTTTTTGTAATATGGGTAGCAACCAAACTCTAAATATTTTGTAAACAACGGAATAGGTTTTACTTTCTCGAGAACTGAAAGTGCAATTGCATTATGATTTTCTAATAAATCTTCTAGATTGTGCGCTGGAAAATCAATTTTGGTTTCAAATTTTATAAATTCTCTAAACGAAAGTTCTTTCAAATCATAAGTTATGGCGCGTCGGCTTAAATCAGATTCTGATTTATAAATTTCTAACATTGATGACGAAGTAAAAATGACATTCAAATCTGGAAAACCATCATAAATTAATTTTATTTCTCGTGACCAATTCGGATATTTATGAACTTCGTCTAATAATAAATGGGTGCCGCCAATTTTAGAAAAACTTTCGGCTAACGAAACTAAAGTGTTTTCTAGAAAAAACAAATGATCTAAACTTACATATAAACAGGTTTTTAAATTCAGATTTTTCTTTGCGTGTTGCAACAACAAAGTTGTTTTTCCTGACCCACGTGCACCTTTTATCGCAATTAATTGATTGTCATAATCTATTTCGTCAATCAAATAACGTTGAAAATCAAGTGTTGTCTTGGATATTTTTTCTTGAAATTCTTCTAATAATTTTTCCATAAAGCATTATTATTTAGGCTACAAATATACAAAAATTGTTATGTAAAAACATCATTTTTTTTGTTTTTTGTTATATAAAACATACAATTGTATAAAAAAACGTTATTTATAAATAACAATTTTTAAATATATAGTTGTATTTTATTAACAATATATAGTTTTATAATTCTTGATTTTTCAAAAAATTTATAAAACCAAACTTATATAAAGTTATCTCGTTGCTTCCTATCATCTGGGCACAAATTTATGTAATTTCTATTTTTCGATTAGGTTATTAAACTTAATTTACTTGAAGACGATGCGCTTTCCAAATCACGTGCTTCAATATAAAAACCTTCTATTTTAGAACTTCGAAAACCTCTTGAATTGTGCAACGTCAAGTGTAACATTCATTACAAAGTAAATGCTGTATGAAATTTTCAACTTTTATGTGGTTAATAAACGCCAGCATATTATGTCTTTAACTTTATATTCAATCTCTTTGGAATCAATAATATGTAGTTTTGTAGTTTGTTTTCCTATCGTGAATCTTTTTTGAGTTGTTTAATTCTAATTCTTTAAATCTCACTTCTAAAGTTGAAGTTCTTTTTTTGTTTTGTTTTTGCGCAACTATTTATTTTGAACTTGATAAGTACCTTGTGAATTTGGTCATCTAATTTTGAAAATAGTTAGTTTTATTTGCCTTATGTTCTATTAGTTTGGGCTAGCATTAATAAACGTCTTGCATTTATTTTTGAGTTTATTTCGAAACCTCAATTCACTTTTGAGAATCTTTTTTTATAGTAAACTATAATTACTCAAAATTTATTTCCGCTTTTTTTTGAATACAATTCGAATGTTGATTTGTTTTGATATCTTTTTCAGTTACTTACTTATTAGCTAAAAATCGATACGCCATCTTTTAAATCTGCCTCATTCCTACAAATTTGATGAATAGAATGCCAGCAGGAATAGTGACGATTAGAAAATTGATAATGTGCTTCAAGAAATTAATACTAAATCGTTACATTTGTATAAACTAACAAAAAATGGACACAAAAATTCTAATTATTGGTGCTTGCGGGCAAATTGGTACAGAACTAACTCACAAATTGAGAACGATTTATGGAACCGAAAATGTTATAGCGTCTGATATTAGAAAACTCAATAATGATGTAGTTAATTCTGGTCCATTTGAAGTTGTAAACGCTTTGGATTTTAATCAGATTGAGCATTTGGTTGAGATTCATAAAATTACAGATGTTTACTTGATGGCGGCTTTATTATCTGCTACAGCAGAAAAAAATCCAGCATTTGCATGGGATTTAAACATGAATTCGTTGTTTCATGTTTTGAATTTGGCGAAAGCAAAAAAAATAAAAAAAATATTTTGGCCATCGAGTATAGCTGTTTTTGGGCCTACAACTCCGAAAGAAAACACACCTCAATACACCATTATGGAGCCAAGTACAGTTTATGGAATAAGCAAACAATCGGGTGAACGCTGGTGCGAATATTACCACAATATTTTTGGTGTAGATGTAAGAAGTATTCGTTATCCTGGATTGATTTCTTGGACAACTTTACCTGGTGGCGGAACAACAGATTATGCAGTTGATATTTATTATAAAGCGATTTCAAATAAAAAATATGAATGCTTTTTAAGTTCAGAAACCAAAATGCCAATGATGTATATGGATGATGCGATTGCTGCAACAATAAAAATTATGCAAACTGATGCTGATAAAATAAAAATTCGTTCTTCGTATAATTTAGCAGCAATGAGTTTTACCCCAACAGAAATTGCTGCTGAAATTAAGAAGCATATTCCAGAATTAAAAGTTACTTACCAACCTGATTTCCGCCAGAAAATTGCTGATTCGTGGCCAGCCAGCATCGATGATTCACAAGCTAGAAAAGATTGGGGTTGGCAACACGATTTTGATTTAGATAAAATGACAGTTGTAATGTTGGAGAATTTGTCGAAATAATTGAAATTCAATGTGGAAGTGTTTTAAAAACACTTCCTGTTTTCAACTTTTCAATTAATTTATCTTCAATTATAGTTTTTGTTTTTATTACATCATTAGAATTGTCATTTGGAATAGTCATTGATAATACATAATGCTGAATTTTCCATTTTTTACCGACTTTAATTAAAATACCCGAACCACGACAAATTTTCATCTGTGTATTTAACAATTCATCAAACCAAGCAGTTTTTTGGTCTTTTGAAACATAAATATGTCTTTCTAACGCTGTAAAACTCCAAGCTTTACCTTTATCAAAATAAGGTTTTGCAAACGTCATAAATTGAGGTTTTGTCCAATTTTCAGTAGCGTCTGTTCCAATATAAATTGCATCATCAGTCATTGCCGACATGTAATCATCGTATTTGGCATTTGCAGCAGCAAGATGCCAATTGTCTATAAACTTAATAATTTGCTCTTTAGTGGTCTGAGCTTGACTTAGTGAAGTAATGAATATTAATGATAATAGTATTTTTTTCATTTTTGATTTTTTTTCAAATATATGAAAAATAATATTTTAATAATATTTCGAATCTATGTTAAAAACATAAAACGAAAATATTGTTTGACTTAATGACCCATAAAATAAAAAAAGCCTCTACATTTCTGTAAAGGCTTTCTATTGCTTGCTCCCTCTTACCGATAGCTATCGGCACAAGCAATGGGCTCGAACCAATCCCGATGGCTATCGGGACTCTAATTCACAGTTTGTATTTTTCTATTAATTTTTGTGAAATTTCAGGATATTGAATTAAATTTTGAATATAGATTTTACTTTTCATTGATTTAATATGTTTTTCAAGCTTTAAAGATAATTCTTTTGTACTGCAATCCATTTTATAAACTAAAACCCAATCTTCAGCATTGTGGGTGAATTTTCTTTTTTGAACATCGTTCAAATGAAATTCAAGCCTAACATCGAAATTTGATGTCATTCCGATGTAAAACTTACTTAACTTTTCAGAAAATAAAATATAAACGCAATACATAAAAATAATTTTTTAAGGCTTTGGTCTAAATAATATATTTACATAAAACACATAGAGTCATAGATTAATCTGTTAAAAAAAGACCACAAAAGAATTTCATTTTTCACATGGCTATGAATTCTATATAAAGCAAAGCTCTTTTTTCAATATTATTTTCTATGTTTCTATGCGTTTCAATATATTTATTAGACTAAAGCCTTTTTTAAATAAAAAAAGCCTCTACATTTCTGTAAAGGCTTTTAACGCTTGCTCCCTCTCTTGGGCTCGAACCAAGGACCCTCTGATTAACAGTCAGATGCTC
>JAYTMQ010000027.1:0-9788 GCA_043728355.1 Bacteroidota bacterium | reverse complement strand
GATTGGGAAGAACCGCATCAAGTTTGGGACAAGGTTCAAGAAGAATTACAAGAGTTGCAAGTCGAAATTTTGGCTGGAAATCAAGACAATATCGAAGCCGAATTTGGAGATGTTTTATTTTCGTTGATAAATTATGCCAGATTTCTGAATGTAAATCCAGAAGACGCTTTGGAACGAACCAATAAAAAATTCATAAAACGTTTTCAATATCTTGAATCAAAAGCTGGCGAAATCGGCAAACCATTAATGGAAATGACATTAGCCGAAATGGATATTTTTTGGAACGAAGCTAAGAAGCTTTAATATTCACTTTATATTTTTTAACTTATTTTTGCAAACAAAAAAATCTAGTAATTCATACTAGATTTTTTTATTTTCTTTAAATTTTCTATTTTTTTAGTTGAATAATTATCTAATTGACTAATTATCAAATTGACTAATTTACAATTTATGCATATTTCCAGACAAACTTTCTAGAAATTTATTAATCGGACTTTTAATCATCATCGCCATCATGGCGTTAAAATCTCCTTCGAAAAGCAATTGAACGTCAGAAGTATTTTCAGATTTCGATTCAATATTTGCAGTTAAAGTAAAAGGCAGTTTATCGCTCGCTGCCCCAAGTATTACTTGGTTTGTTGCATTTTTTTCTTTCATTCTAAGCTTAATTTCTGGCATTCCAGACAAACCAAAAATAAACGAATCATCTCCAGTAACTTCGAATTTTGAAATGTTTTCTGGCATTAATTTTTCGTAGTTTTTCACATCGCATAAAGCTTCAAACATGTATTGTGCCGATTTTTCTAAGCTAACTTTTGGACTTTCTAAATTCATTTTTTTTATTTTTTAAATAATCTCTTTTTCTTATAATCTTAATTCTGCAATATTAAATCTGCCATCTAAACATCCCAAGTATCTGGTTTTTCTCTCCATTTGGACAAAGTTTTCTCTTCTTTTTCTGTAATGTACATTTTCTCGACAGCCAATGTCAAAAGATTTTCATAATCAGACAAAGTATATAAATCGACATTCGCATTTTTGAAATTTTTATCAGCTACATCAAAACCATAATTAAATATCGCTGCCATTCCTTTAACATTTGCTCCTTCATTTCGCAAGGCATCAACAGCCATCAAACTGCTGTTTCCAGTACTAATTAAATCTTCAACTACAACAACATTTTGGCCACTTTGCAAGAAACCTTCAACTTGATTTTGACGACCATGTTTTTTGGCTTCTGGTCGCACATATACAAACGGCAAACCCATACTTTCGGCGACCAAAACACCAATTCCAATCGCTCCAGTAGCAACTCCGGCAATAACATCGGGTTTACCGAATTGTTTTTCAATATTTTTAGAAAACTCATCACGAATGTAATTTCTAATCGCTGGAAATGAAAGCGTTAGGCGGTTATCGCAATAAATCGGAGATTTCCAACCGCTTGCCCATAAAAAAGGTGTTGTTGGATTCAATTTAATTGCATTTATTTGCAAAAGCAATTCGGCAGTTTTTTCGGCTGTATCTTTATTAAAAATCATATTGCAAATGTATAAAGTTTTTGTGAATGACAAGCCACTTTTCTTAACAAATGAAATCAGTAAAGAAACTGATTTTCAGATGTTTTTGCTTGAAAGTATTGATATAGAACAACTTATTATTAAGATATATCAAAATAAAATTCAAAAAGCAAGTCTATATTATCCAGACGAGGCTGAATTGATGCGTGTTTTTAAGTCCAAAATACCCGTTTCTAAAGCAGGTGGCGGTTTGGTATATAATAATAAAGGAGAAGTTTTATTCATTTTTCGAGGAGGAAAATGGGATTTGCCAAAAGGCGGAACCGAAAAAGGCGAAGAAATCGAAGAAACCGCAATGCGTGAAGTTGAAGAAGAAACTGGCGTAAACGAACTAGAAATTATAAAAAAGCTACAGAAAACTTACCACGTTTTCAAGAGAAATGGCGTTTTTAAATTAAAAATCACGCATTGGTTCGAAATGCGTTCTACTTTCGATGGCATTCCATACGGTCAAATTGAGGAAGGAATAGAGAAAGCAGTTTGGCTTAATCCTGACCAAGTGCAAGAAGCGTTATTGAATTCTTATGAGAATATAAAGTTGCTTTTCGAATAAAATTTCAATTAATTCTATAAACTGGGTATTGCAAATGGGCTTTTTCATAATAAATAGAATGCTTATAAACCCAATCCAATTGTGCTTCGGAATTTTTTGAAAAAGATACATCTTCATTTTTTTTATTTTCAAATTCTGATTTTAATTTTGGATTATCATTTAAAATTTTAAAAGCTAAATCTTCAAAAACATATTCCGAAAAACCTTCTTTTTGTTGCAAAATTGTATCGAAAAAATTCCAATTAAAAAAAGAATCTATTGCTTCGGGTTCAAGTGTTTCTAATAAATATTTAACAGCTTTTTGATTTGTTTTGAATAAAAAATCACCTTTAAAGAATTTAAGACTCTCAATTTTTGAGTTTGTTTTGGTATTTCTATGCGGATAATGTCCTTCATAAGCATTTGTAGCAGTTTTGTAATCTGCAATTTTATAACTTTCGACTTCAATAATTGTATCATTCTTTAGTTGTGAATATTGCACATTATTCGATTTCAATAAATCAATGACATTCCACCAAGATTTCGGAATTAAATAGGCTTTTGGTATAACAATTTCTTTCGATGATTTGTATTCTTTGTAATAAGGAATCATTTTTTTGAAAAGTTTATTTATATCATAGAACAAACGATTTCCGGTAGTAACATCACTTTTTTTTATTAAAGATTCAAATCCTAAAAACTCTATTTTTTCAACTTTTGAACTGTCAATTTCCCATTTCAATGTATATTTCTTTCCAAATTGGTATTGTAATTCGTTTTTCAATCTTAAATCTTTTATTTTTAGATAGTTCTTATCAGTAAAATCTATTGTCGAAACCATAAAATCATAAGTAGTTTTGACACGTTCAAAATATTTTTTTAACATGTGAGTTTCGACTACAAAACCAATTGTATTAAATAAAGAAGTATAACCAGTTGTATATCTCGGCGAATCAAAAAATTGAGCAAATCCATTGTCTGGCGTTTCTTCAAATGCATTTACGTAAGGTGTAATTTCGATCTTTTTAGCATTTAAATCTTTTATAATTTCGGGCATCATTTCCTTATTTAAGAAATTGCCATAAACAAAGCCAAGTTTGTTGTGTTGTGTCATTATGTAAGTCAATTTGTATTGATAATCAGCGCCATTGCTAACATGATTATCAATAAAAACATCGGCATTAATTTTATGAAAAATTTCGACAAAACTTTTAGTATTTCGAGTATCCGATTTTATAAAATCTCGATTCAAGTCAAAATTGCGACCATTTCCTCGAAAACCATATTCCTCTGGACCATCTTGATTGGCACGAGTTGTAGAATTTCTATTCAATGCGCCGCCGATATTATAAATCGGAATAGCAACAATTACTGAATTTTTTAAAATCTTTATTTTTCCTAAAGCCAAATCTCTAAATAGCATCATTGTAGCATCTATTCCGTCTGGCTCACCTGCATGAATTCCGTTATTAATTAAAATTACAGTTTTATTTTTCTCAATTTTATTAAAATTAAATTCTTTTTCTGAATTGAAAATAATAATATGCAAAGGATAACCAGAATCTGTAAATCCCATTTCTTGCATTTTAATTGTTGAAAAATTATTTGCTAAAAGTGAATAATAATTAATTGTTTCTTGATAATTAGCAGATTGATTTCCATTTCCTTTTTCGAAAAAAGTATCGTATTTATTATTTTTTTGTGCAAATACCGAAATCGAAATTACTATTAATATAAATGAGAAAATTTTCATACAATTTTTTTTATTTCAAATGTAGCATAATTCATTTTCAAAATCGGTATATTTACTCTCCAAAAAAATCAAAAATGCAAAACCCTGATGTAATACTTATTGGTGCAGGAATAATGTCTGCAACTTTAGGAATTTTTCTAAAAGAATTAAATCCAGCAATCAAAATCGATATCTATGAACGTTTAGACAAACCAGCGTTAGAAAGTTCAGACGCTTGGAACAATGCAGGAACTGGACATTCGGCTTTTTGCGAACTCAATTATACACCCGAAATTAATGGTAAAATCGATTCTAAAAAAGCGGTTAAAATAGCCGAAAGTTTCGAGCAAACGAGACAGTTTTGGAGCTATTTGGTTGAAAAAAATATTGTTACATCTCCAGAGAATTTTATTCATTCAATTCCACATTTGAGTTTTGTTTGGGGCGAAGAAAATGTTAAATATCTTAAAAAACGTTTTGAAGTTTTAAGCAAAAATTCTATTTTTCAAGATATGAAATTCAGCGAAGATTACAATTTTCTTGAGCAAGTTATGCCATTAGTAATGAATGGTCGCAATAAATCCGAGAAAATTGCTGGAACTTTTATGAAATATGGAACCGATGTCAATTTTGGTACGCTGACCGAATCGATGATTGATTACCTATCAAAACAAGATGGCGTTAAAGTACATTATAATTATGAAGTCAAAAAAATCAGAAAAAAAGAAGATCATTCTTGGCGTTTGAAAATTAAAAATTTGGTTAACGAGGATATTTTAATAACTAATACTAAATTTGTTTTTATTGGTGCTGGTGGAGGATCATTAATATTACTAGAAAAAGCCAATGTCGAAGAAGGCGAAGGTTTTGGCGGTTTTCCAGTTTCTGGTCAATGGCTCAAGTGTAATAATGAATCAATTATTGAAAATCATAAAGTAAAAGTTTACGGAAAAGCAGGAGTAAATGCGCCACCAATGTCGGTTCCTCATCTTGATTCTCGAATTATTGACGGTAAAAAAGAATTGCTTTTTGGACCTTTTGCAGGATTTTCGACAAAGTTTCTAAAGAATGGTTCCTATTTAGATTTAATAAAATCTATAGAATTTGATAATGTTTTGCCAATGTTATCGGCTGGTTTTCATAATATTCCATTAACAAAATACTTAATTTCGCAAGTTTTACAATCTCAAGATGATAGAATCGAAGCTTTAAGAGAATATTTTCCAAAAGCTGAAGCCAAAGATTGGGAATTATTGCAAGCTGGTCAACGCGTTCAAGTCATAAAAAAAGACGAAAAAGAAGGCGGAAAACTTGAATTTGGTACAGAAATTATCAGCACAAAAGATGGAACTTTGGCTTGTTTATTGGGAGCATCGCCTGGAGCATCAACAGCAGTTTCAATAATGGTTGATGTTTTAAAAAAGAGTTTTTTAAATGAATTCGAATCAGAAAAATGGCAAGAAAAATTAAAATTAATGATTCCGAGTTATGGGCAAACCTTAAACGACCAACCAGAGTTGCTAGCAAAAATTAGAGCAAATACTAATAAAATATTAAAATTAAATTCATAAAAGTATTGTTATAAATTTTAATTACTTTTGCAAAAAAATAATAAATCAGATTTAGAACCTGGATTGTATCCAATATCTAAAATCTAATGTCTAAAATAAGAAAATGATTTTACCAATAGTTGGATATGGTGATCCAGTTTTAAGAAAAATAGGAGAAGAGATTACAAGTGAGTATCCAAATCTTAACGAATTGATTTCGAATATGTATGATACAATGTACAATGCATCTGGAATTGGTTTAGCTGCTCCACAAATTGGATTAGCAATAAGGTTATTTATTGTTGATACTGAACCATTTAGTGAAAGCGAAAATTTGTCTGACGAAGAGAAAATACAACTTAAATCATTCAAAAAAACTTTTATTAACGCCAAAATGATTGTGGAAGAAGGCGAAGAATGGGGTTTTAACGAAGGTTGTTTAAGTATTCCCGACGTTCGAGAAGACGTTTACAGACATGAAAAAATTACAATTGAATACTACGACGAACAATTTATTAAACAAACTGACGTTTATGATGGATTGATTGCTAGAGTTATTCAACATGAATACGATCATATAGAAGGAATTTTATTCACAGATTTAATTTCATCGTTAAAAAAACAATTGATTAAAAAGAAGTTAGCCAATATTATGGACGGAAAAGCAAGACCAGATTATAGAATGAGATTTTGTAATAGAAAAGGACGTTAAAAAAGTATTCAGTTTGCAGTCGCAGTTAGCAGTTTTTAGGAATATAAATAAAATAAAAATATACAAATTTTAAAAATGAATTTAGAAAAAATATTGGCAATCTCTGGAAAACCAGGTTTGTATGCATTAAAAGTTCAAACTCGTACGGGTTTTGTTGCTGAATCTTTTATTGACGGAAAAAGAATCACAGTTGGAATGAAAAGCAACGTAAGTTTATTGTCTGAAATTTCGGTTTATACTTATGACGCCGAAAAACCATTAGTAGAAGTTATGCGGGCAATTGCTGTTAAACAAAATTGTGAACAAACAATCTCTGACAAAGAAAATAATGATATTTTAGAAACTTATTTCAAAGAAATTCTTCCAGATTACGACCAAGAAAGAGTGTATGCATCTGATATTAAAAAAATTTTAAAATGGTATAATACACTTCAAGCTAAAGGTTTAGTAACAACTAAAGAACCTGTTATTGAGAATGCAGAATCTATAAAAGATACAATTATTGAAGAGGTTAAATCTCCAGTAAAAAAAGTAAAAGCTAAAAAAATATAATATATTATCCAAAAAAATATTTTAAATCCTATTGCGTTATCGTGATAGGATTTCTTATTTTTGAATGAATTTAAAACTAAATAAATCACTTCCAAAATGGAATCAAGACATAACCAACTTCAGGCATTTGATAGATTATTGACAATTATGGACGAATTGCGCGAAAAATGTCCTTGGGATAAAAAACAAACAATCCAGACATTACGACATTTAACAATCGAAGAAACCTATGAATTAGGCGATGCAATTTTAGAGAATAATCTCGAAGAGGTTAAAAAAGAATTAGGTGATTTGTTGTTGCATATAGTTTTTTATGCTAAAATTGGTTCAGAAACTAAAGATTTTGATATTGCCGATGTTTGCAACGAAATTTGTGATAAATTGATTCATCGTCATCCACATATTTACAGTGATTTAGTAGTTAAAGACGAAGAAGAAGTCAAACAAAATTGGGAAAAACTCAAATTAAAAGAAGGCAAAACATCTGTTCTTGAAGGCGTTCCAAAAAATTTACCAGCTTTGGTAAAAGCCAGTAGAATTCAAGATAAAGTTAAAGGAGTTGGATTCGATTGGGAAGAACCACACCAAGTTTGGGATAAAGTCCAAGAAGAGTTACAAGAATTACAGGACGAAGTGAAATCTGGAAATCAAAAAAATATTGAAGCTGAATTTGGAGATGTTTTATTTTCAATGATAAATTATGCCAGATTCTTGAATGTAAATCCCGAAGATGCTCTTGAAAGAACCAACAAAAAATTTATTAAGCGTTTTCAATATTTAGAATCAAAAGCTAAAGAAATAGGAAAACCATTAATGGAAATGACTTTAGCAGAAATGGATATTTTTTGGAATGAGGCTAAAAAACTTTAATTAAACCGCTATTAAATCCGATTCCAATTCTAATAAACTTGGCAATTTAATAGCATCAATAAGTTTATTTTCTAATAAATTTGACCAAGATTTTAAATATAATATTGTGTCAGATTTAAGATTTCTACTCAAAAAAGTAACCCCAATTTCATTTAAAATTTCAGTATCAGATAGCCATTCTAAATGATTTAAATCATAACGAGTAAAACCAAAATTAATCATTTTCTCGATAATTAAATCCATTGGCAAACCAGAAGTTGGACAATAATCTATTAATTGTTCTGTCCAATCACCGCGTTTTTGAAGTGCATATTTTTGTATTTCTGCTCTACTAAAAAATGTAATAGTTTGTGCCAAATTGCCACAATTACAACTTCCCATGTGTCCCCACTCGAATCTATTACCATTTTCTAATTGTAATGCTGTTTTTCTTAAAGCTTCGATAATTTTTAAAGATGGATTTGCCATAAAGTATTAGAAATTTGATTATAATATTAAAAATAAATATCTTTTTTATTGTTTAACAATTTTTACAAATATATAAACAAAAAGTGAATTTAAAGTAAATAAATTGTAAATTTTTTATTACTTTTGCTAAGTCAATATTGTCAAATTTACTTTTTAAATAAATGTCAAAACTTTCGCAAGCAGATAAATTTCTAGATTTTTCGGATTATGGAAGAAATTTTGGAAAATTACTAGCAAATTCGTTAAAAAACACACGATTTACTCCAATTCATGTTACATTACTTTTTGGATTATCAGGATTAATTGCAATTTTGTGTATTTTAAATGGCTATTATTTATTTGCCTCTTTTTTTATTTTATTAAAATCTGGAATCGATGCAGCTGATGGAGAATTAGCTCGACTGAAAAATAAACCATCCTACATTGGTAGATACTTAGATAGCATTTTTGATATTATCTTGAATTTTTTATTTTTAATGTCTATTTGTTATGTTTCTAAAACAAGTTTTTTTATTACAATAATTGCATTTTTTTGTATTCAATTGCAAGGTACTTTGTACAATTATTATTATTTAATTTTGCGTCATAATTCTATTGGAGGTGATACTACAAGTCAAATTTTCGAACAAAATTCACCTGTTGCTTTGCATGGAGAAAATCAAAAAATTGTAAATATACTTTTCGGAGTTTACACAATAGTTTATGGTGTTTTTGATAAAATAATTCATTCTTTAGATGCAGAAGCTTTTAAAATTAAAACTTTTCCAAACTGGTTCATGACCTTACTTTCTATTTATGGTTTAGGTTTTCAATTATTAATTATTGCAATTATGCTACCACTCGGATTAATAGAATTTATTATTCCTTTTTTTATATTTTCCACAATTTTTATTGCTATTTTAATCGGAATTCGAAAAAGATATTTTATAATATAAATACAATTTGATTTATTTTTGTAAAATTATCAAAAAATAAAAAATATTATTTAAATTTCACTTCTCCTAGTTTTTTTTGTAGTTATTTTTTATTAATATTTTGTCATAACTTGATTTTTAGAGTTTATTTAAGTATAAAATATATTAATGTTTCAAAATTTCAAGATGGTTAAAATATAAATAATTTATATTTTTTTTTGTTAACAATGATTCTAATTTAGTATTTATTAACATTACTAACCGACTAAATATTTTTAGATAATTAAAGGGCTAAGTTAAACTCTCGCCCTTTTTTCATTAATTGTGTTTGCAAAAACGATAATTTTATGAGTGTCAAAGATAATGAAAAAAAGTTTGTCGGTCAGCCGATATTTAAGCAAGTGATTAATTTTTTGCCAAAAAACAAATTTGATATTTTGGTCAAAAAATATGATACTGATAAGTATTACAAGGCATTTCCAGCATATAAACAATTAGTAACTATGCTTTTTGGTGTTTTGTGCAGTTGCGATTCAATGGGCGAAATTTGTGATGGTTTGATAGGCATGCAAGGTAAACTAAATCATATTGGTTTTGAAAAGCTCCAGCAAAAATTACCTCTGGCGATGGCTTGAGAAACCGTGATAACGAATTTTTCAAGGATTTTTACTTTTTATTGCTTAAACATTACGAGCCACTTTTATCGGTCAGCCGAATTGATAAGGTTTCTTTCGAGGATACAGTATTAAAAAAGTGTGTAAAGTTAAAAATTTGTAATTTTATATTACGAACAAAAAACGTACAACTTTATGAACTTTACACAAGAACAAATTACGGAAATTTTGCTAGATGTAGCAAATAAAAAAGAAGGATTTAAC
>JAYTMQ010000026.1:0-2979 GCA_043728355.1 Bacteroidota bacterium | reverse complement strand
TCTTACAAATTACGAAATTTCACGGGTTTTGCCAAATTATTTAACACTTATTTTACTGAAAATCAATTATTTAAATTAGTTTCTTACGAAGCATTGTTTAAATGTATATGGAATAAATTCGATTCCAGTTACTTACTTTTTTGATAAAAACGGAAAATTAAAAAATTCAATTCTTGGTGGTTTAACTGATGAGGAACTTGAAAAAAATATTGATCTTTTATTAAAATAAATTTTTACTAACTCACCAATTCATCATCTTCCAAAGTTGTTTCTTCATCTTCTAAATTCTCAATTTCGAAGAATGAAAATATAGAACCTCCATAGGTTTTCTTGAATGAAAAATTTATCAAATGGTCAAGTTTGGTATACTTTGAATGTTCGATAACCATCATTCCAGCATCGTTCAAAAGTTCTTTTTCGAAGATTGAAATCACAATTTTATCGAAAGTTTTTTGGTCCAATGCATACGGTGGATCGGCAAAAATAATGTCGTAGCTCGATTTACATTTGTCAATAAAAGCAAAAACATCGCTTTTGATGGCTGCAATATTAAAATCGAATTCGGTTGCGGTTTGTTTTATGAATTTTACACAACCAAAATCGCCATCGACACTCGTAATATTATCGCTTCCGCGAGATGCAAATTCGTAACTAATGTTGCCTGTTCCCGAAAATAAATCTAATATTTTCAAGCCTGTAAACTCAAAATGATTGTTGAGAACATTAAACAATGCTTCTTTGCTCATATCAGTTGTTGGACGAACTGGCAGGTTTTTTGGTGGCGAAATTCGACGGCCTTTGTATTTTCCAGAAATGATTCTCACGAGTTAAAAAGTATAAAATGTTGGCGGTTTTCTGCTTCTGTAAAATAATTGTTCCATCGCAAATCGTTCACATCAATTAGCGAAACATTGCGTATGTATTTGTAGGCAATTTTAAAATATTCGTCGTTTTCTTTTATATTTCCTATCAATTCTAACTTAAAATTTTCTGGATTCAAATTCAATTGTTCGGCTGTAAAAAGGATATAATATATAAAATCTTCTGGTGTTTTATAATCAAATGTGTTGAACAACAATAATTTTTGATTCTGAACTACAATTATTTCAAAATGAGAGTTGCTTATATGAACAAACATTTTTTTATCATCATTATTCTTAGATAAATCCAATAATTTTTCGACCAAAATGCTGTTGGCGTGTTTGTAATTGAAAGATCCAAATTGGTCAATAAAAAAATTATTAATATTGACATACGGAATAAAAACATTTTTAATTTCGTATTTTTCGATTGAATCAAATGCAAAAAAATCCGTTTCGAAAACTTTAGTGTTGTATTGCAAATAACTGCCCAAATATTCGTCATCAAAAAGTGCAGTCGGTACAAAAGTTGATAAGTTATTATTGTGAATAACAACTATTTCATCATATTTAGAAGTCAACTCTATGTTGTTTCGAAAAGCATCTGCAAACAAATTTTCGGTTTTGATTGAAGTATCAAAAGTATTAAAATTGACAGTTTTAATAGTTTTTACGGTATTATTCAATGTATCAAAACAACAAAATGACAAGCCATTTGTAGCAACTTGAATCGCTAGTTTTCTGTAAACTTTGTCGGTTATGTTCTCGATATTTATCATTGGTGCAAAACTACAAAAATCAATTTCAATATCAATAACAATATCAATTCTAAATTCATAAATAATAATTTTAAAAGGTTCTACTCTCAATTGTGTGGGTTTTATCAAATAGATTTTTTTATTAAACAAAAGTTGATAAAAATTAACCATTAAGAAATTAAGGTTCATTAAGTTTTTAAATGACTTAATGAACCTAAATTTCTTAATGGTTCAAAACTTAAAATTTAATTTTAAATTTTAAAACCCACACAATACGTGGTAGAACCATATATTCAAATCGAACTTACAAGGTTTATAAATATTAATTATTTTTGGACTTTAATCTAAAATCACTCTTCTTTCTGTCCCATCATCATTAAGAATGCTTTCAAAAAATCGTCTATTTCACCATTCATTACTCCATCAACATTACTGGTTTCGTGACCAGTTCGAACATCTTTTACTAGTTTATAGGGTTGCATTACATAATTTCTGATTTGAGAACCCCACTCAATTTTCATTTTGTTGGCTTCGATGTCGCTGCGTTGTGCCTGTTGTTTTTTTAGCTCAATTTCGTATAATTGAGATTTTAACATTTGCATGGCTCGTTGGCGGTTGTCTAATTGTGAACGGGTTTCCGAACATTGAATCTGAATTCCTGATGGTTTATGAAACAACTGCACTTTGGTTTCGACTTTGTTAACATTCTGACCTCCAGCACCACTAGATCGAGAAGTTGTAATTTCGATATCAGCTGGATTGATTTCAATTTCGATTGTGTCGTCAACTAATGGATAGACATAAACAGATGCAAACGAGGTATGTCGCTTGGCATTGCTGTCAAATGGAGAAATTCGCACCAATCGATGCACACCGTTTTCGCCTTTCAAATATCCAAAACTGTAATCGCCTTCGATTTCTAGCGTTACGGTTTTAATACCAGCAACATCGCCTTCTTGATAATTGAGTTCTTTGATTTTATAACCGTATTTTTCTGCCCACATCATGTACATTCGCATGAGCATACTTGCCCAATCGCAACTTTCGGTGCCGCCTGCACCAGCCGTAATTTGAATAACTGCAGACAAAGTATCACCTTCTTCAGAAAGCATATTTTTGAATTCGATTGCCTCGATGAATCGATTTGTGTTGTCGTATTGCTCGTCAAGTTCTTCGCCCGAAAGTTCGCCTTCGCGATAAAATTCGTACGCAAGTTCTAACTCATCGCTCATTTCGATGGCTTTGTTATAATCTTCGACCCATTTTTTTTTGTTTCGAAGGTTTTTTACAATTAATTCAGCTTCTTTGGCATTTTTCCAAAAATCTGGGGCAAAGGTTTTTTCTTCTTCGTTGTGAATTTC
>JAYTMQ010000025.1:0-8448 GCA_043728355.1 Bacteroidota bacterium | reverse complement strand
CTGATTTCTAAGCCCTTGATGTTTGGAAGTATCTTTCAATTTGGGTGTTTTGTTTTTGTCAAAAATAGGTTTTAAAATTAAAAAACACAACCATAATTTTTATAAAATCTGACATTCAATTTGGGATTTGTTTTATTGCTATTTCTTAATTTTTATGCTATTTTTGATAAAAATTTATTACTATGTTAAAAGTAGGCGTTTTAGGTGCTGGTCATCTCGGAAAAATACATTTACGGTTGTTGCAACAATCTCAAAAATACGAATTAGTTGGTTTTTATGATGAAAATCACGAAAACGGAGAAAAAATCGCCAAAGAATTTGGTTACAAACAATTCGACACCATTGCCAGATTAATCCACGCTGTCGATGTGATTGATATTGTAACGCCAACGCTTTCTCATTTTAAATGTGCCAAAGTTGCCATCAAATCTGGAAAACACGTTTTTATTGAAAAACCAATTTCAAATACTGTCGAAGAAGCCGAAGAAATTATCGCTTTGGCAAATGAATTCAAGGTTCAAGGATCGGTTGGTCACGTCGAAAGATTCAATCCAGCGTTTATTGCAACCAAAAATATGATTGAAAACCCAATGTTTATTGAAACCCATCGATTGGCAGAATTCAATCCTCGTGGCACTGATGTGCCAGTAGTTTTAGATTTAATGATTCACGATATTGATGCTATTTTAAGCGTTGTAAAATCGAAAGTAAAAACTGTTCATGCTAGCGGAGTTTCGGTAATTTCGGATACGCCAGATATTGCCAATGCTAGAATTGAATTCGAAAATGGTTGTGTCGCCAATTTAACTTCTAGTAGAATTTCTCTAAAAAATATGCGAAAATCACGTTTCTTTCAAAAAGATGCCTACATATCAGTCGATTTTCTAGAGAAAAAATGCGAAGTCGTAAAAATGAAAGATGCACCCGAAGTTCCTGGCGATTTTGATATGATTCTTCAAAATGCTGAAGGCGAAAAAAAACAAATCTATTTTGCCAATCCTGATGTAGAACCCAATAATGCTATTTTGGACGAACTAGAAAGTTTTGCCGATGCAATAAATACTAATACTTCGCCAGTTGTGACACTTGAAGATGGCACAAATGCTTTGCGAGTTGCTTATCAGATAATCGAATCGATGAAACGCTAAAATATGTTATCAAAAAATCTTCTTGTTGATGTCAAATCATTAATCAATGTTGCTTCACAAAATGCAATTCGTTCGGTTGATCATTTCAGAACTGTTATGTATTGGCATATTGGCGAACGCATTTTTAACGAAGAACAACAAGGAAAAGATCGTGCCGATTATGGAAATTATCTTATAAAATATCTTTCAGAACAATTGCAACCCGAATTTGGAAGCGGTTTTTCAGTAAGACAATTGGAACGTTACAGACAATTTTATAGAATGTTTCCAATTGCGTCCACACTGCGGACGCAATTGAGTTGGTCACATTACAAACTGTTTTTGAGTATTGATAATGAAGACAAACGAGAATATTATTTAGCCGAAACTGCAAAAAATAATTGGTCAGTACGGCAAATGGAACGTCAAATAAACACTTCGCTTTATGAGCGATTATTGATGAGTAATGACAAAGAAAGTGTTTTGGCGGTTGCGAGAAATGAGGCAATTCCGACCAATCCAAAAGAAATAATAAAAGATCCAATGGTTCTTGAATTTCTTGGTCTCAAACGAGAAAGTGCCTATTACGAAAAAGAATTAGAACAAGCAATAATTACAAATCTTCAAGATTTTTTGTTAGAACTTGGCAATGGGTTTTCATTTGTCGCAAGACAAAAAAGAATTCATATCGAAGGCGATGAATTTTATATAGATTTGGTTTTTTACAATCGATTAATGCAATGTTTTGTAATCTTCGAAATAAAAACACATAAATTAACACATCAAGATATTGGTCAACTTCAAATGTATGTTAACTATTATGACCGAATTGAAAAACTAGAATTTGAGAAACCAACAATAGGAATTTTACTTTGCGCTGATAAAAATGATGCTGTTGTCAAATTTACATTACCCGAAAACGACAATGCTATTTTTGCAAGTCAATATCAATTGTATTTGCCAACCGAAGCGCAATTATTATCAGAAATAACTAAAAATATAGAAATTCAAAAATAAAAAATAACTAATGAAAACAATAGCCGTAATCGGAGCAGGAACAATGGGCAACGGAATTGCTCACACATTTGCGCAAGCAGGATTTACAGTAAAATTAATCGACGTTTCAGAGAAATCTCTAGATAAAGGAATGGCAACAATTGCCGCAAACCTTGACAGAATGATTACCAAAGGAACAATCACCGAAGCCGATAAAGCCAAAACAATAACTAATATTATAACTTATACCGACATAAAAGATGGCGTCGTTGGCGTAGATCTGGTTGTTGAAGCAGCAACAGAAAATGTTGAATTGAAACTCAATATTTTCAAACAATTAAACGATGCTTGTTCGCACGATACTATTTTGGCGACCAATACATCATCGATTTCGATTACTCAAATTGGTTCTGTTGTGGCTCATCCTGAACGTGTTATCGGAATGCATTTTATGAATCCGGTGCCAATTATGAAATTGGTCGAGATTATTCGTGGTTACAATACATCTGATGAAGTTACGAAAATCATTATGGAATTATCCGAAAAATTAGGAAAAACTCCAGTAGAAGTCAATGATTATCCTGGATTTGTGGCCAATAGAATTTTGATGCCAATGATAAACGAAGCCATAGAAACGTTGTACAACAAAGTTGCTGGTGTTTACGAAATCGATACGGTTATGAAACTCGGAATGGGACAACCAATGGGGCCATTGCAACTGGCTGATTTTATTGGACTTGACGTATGTTTGGCAATTTTAAATGTAATGTACGACGGTTTCAAAAATCCAAAATATGCGCCTTGTCCGTTATTAGTAAATATGGTTCGAGCAGGAAAATTAGGACAAAAATCTGGCGAAGGTTTCTATGATTATTCCGAAAGCAAAAAAGCAGAAAAAGTCGCGAAACAATTTAAGTAAATTCAACCACAAAGTAACACAAAGACTACACAAAGTGCACGAATCTTATTAAACTTTGAGAAAACCTAGTGCCCTTTGTGAAAAAACTTTGTGAAATTAGTGGTTAAAAAAATATGGCAAAAATAATTCCTTTCAAGGCAGTTCGACCAACATCAGACAAAGTAAGTTTGGTAACGTCTCGCTCGTATGATGAATATTCGAGCGCAGAATTGGCATCGCAATTGGATTTTAATCCGTTTTCATTTTTGCATATTTTGAATCCAATTTATGCGAATCAGCAAAAAGTGGGACTTGAAAAAAGGTTTAAATTAGTTGCTCAGAAATACAAAGAATTTAAAAATGATGATGTTTTTTTAAAAGAAAATAATCCTGTTTTTTATATTTATGAAATTCAGGCAAAAAATCAAAATTTTACAGGAATAATTGCTGGAACATCTATCGAAGATTATCAACAAAATATCATCAAAAAGCACGAAGATACTTTGCAATATCGGGTTGAAGTTTTTAAAGATTATTTACATCAAACGGGTTTTAATACCGAGCCAGTTTTATTAACTTATAAAGATGATATGGAACTAAATTCTTGGATAAATTTCAAGAAAAATCAACCTAGGATTTATGAATTTTCTACTAAAAAGAAAGAAAAACACTTGTTGTGGAAAATTGAACATCAGCCAGAAATAGAATATATTCAAAATAAATTCGAAGAAATTGGCGATTTGTATATTGCCGATGGGCATCACAGAACAGCATCGGCAGAATTATTATTTGAGCAAGATAAAAAATCAGGAAACGAAAACATCAATTATTTTATGAGCTTTTTGATTGCCGAAAACAATGTCAAAATTTATGAATACAACCGAATTATTCGAGATTTAAACAACCATTCCAAAACCGAATTTCTTGAACTTTTATCAAATAATTTTTGGATAAAAAACAAAGAACAAGAATTGTGGAAACCAACCAAAAAATTCGAGTTTGGAATGTATCTTGATAGTGAGTTTTATAGCTTAACATTAAAAGATGAATACAGTTTTAAAACAAGTCTTGAAAGTCTCGATGCCCAAATTCTTTACGAAAAAGTGTTGCAACCCATTCTTGGAATTACCGATTTACGAAACGACGAACGCATAGATTACATTCCTGGAAACCAATCAATAACCACCATAAAAGAAGTTATTGACGAAGGCGAATTCGAAATTGGTTTTATGTTATTTCCGACAGAAATCGCTGAAATAAAAGCACTTGCAGACAATAATTTGATAATGCCACCCAAAAGTACTTATATAGAACCAAAGTTTCGAAGCGGTTTGGTGGTTTATGAGTTGTAGAAAAGAGAAGCAAGAAAATAGAAACAAGAAAATGGAAGTACAAAATCAAATGTCAATAACAACCAATTTACTCAATATAAAATCCCAAATCCCAGAAAATGTAACGCTTGTCGCAGTTTCTAAAACCAAACCAGTTGCCGATTTAATGGAAGCCTACGATGCTGGCCAACGCATTTTTGGTGAAAATAAAATCCAAGAAATGACCGAAAAATGGGAAACCATGCCAAAAGATATCCAATGGCACATGATTGGTCACGTGCAAACCAATAAAGTGAAGTTTATGGCAGAATATGTCAATTTAATTCACGGTGTTGATAGCCTAAAATTACTGGAAGAAATTGATAAACAAGCCAAAAAGCACAATCGAATTATTGATTGCCTTTTGCAAATGCATATTGCCGAAGAAGAAACAAAATTCGGTTTAAATGAACAAGAATTAAACCAGATTTTGAATTCTGAATCATTAAAAAACCTTCAAAACATTCAAATTGTAGGATTAATGGGAATGGCAACTTTCACTGATAATCAATCGCAAATAAAAAAAGAATTTCAGAATTTGAAATTAATTTTTGATGAAATTTCTAATCTACAAACTGCCAACTGCCAACTGAATACTCTTTCTATGGGAATGTCAGGCGATTATCAACTTGCAATCCAATGCGGAAGCACGATGGTTCGAATTGGAAGTAGTATATTTGGAACTCGTTAAAAAATTGCAAAAATCAATGTCAAAAGTCAATTTCAAAAGTAAAAAAAAGTAATGTAAAATGGAAAAAATCAATATTTTTAATGAAAAAATATTCAATTTCGAAGATAGGTTAGTCAGATTTGCTGGAGAAAGTATATTGTTCACAAGAAATTTGAATAAATCATACGAAAACGAATATTATAAAAATCAATTAATTCGCTCATCAGGAAGTTCGTCTTTGAATTTTGGTGAAGCACAAGGAACGATTACCAATAAAGATTTAATTTTTAAATTGTCTCTAGTTGTCAAAGATTTAAAAGAATCTAGAAACGCTTTAAAAATATTGAACTATATAAAAGAAGGTGACCAAAATATACTAAATTTACTTTTATTAGAAGTTGAAGAATTAATTGCAATTTCCTCTAAAATGATAATAAATAAACAATGATTTTCAAAAATCAAAAGTCAATTTCAAAATTCAAAAATCAATTAGAAAATTCAAAAATCAATTAGAAAATTCAAAAACAATTTCAAAAATCAAAAATAAATTTTAAACATTTTTGTTAAACAATTTTGATTTTTGAATTTGACTTTTGAAATTGATTTTTGAAAACTTAACCCTTTTAAACTTTTTAACTATTTACTGCATACTCGACATAGAAACCACCGGAGGACAATTCAACGAAGAAGGCATTACCGAAATCGCCATTTACAAATTCGATGGACACGAAATTGTAGATCAATTCATCAGTTTAGTCAATCCCGAAAAACCCATTCAGCCATTTGTTGTCAAACTTACGGGCATCAATAACGAAATGTTAAAAGGCGCACCAAAATTCTTCGAAATCGCCAAACGAATCATCGAAATAACCAACGATTGCATATTTGTGGCGCACAATGTCAGTTTTGATTATCGGGTTTTGCGAACAGAATTTCGACGATTAGGTTACGATTTTAATTGTAAAAATCTTTGCACAGTTGAATTATCGCAAAAATTAATGCCAGAACAACCATCGCATAGCTTAGGTAAATTGGTTCGTGCACTCGGAATTCCAATGGCTGACCGACACAGAGCCACTGGCGATGCACTTGCAACTGTAAAATTGTTCAAAATGTTGCTCGATAAAGATGTCGAAAAAATAATTTTGAATGAACTCATAAAGTCCGAAGTCGAAAAAGGAATCGCACCAAAATTGCGAGATATTATGGAAAGTATGCCATCTAAAGTTGGTGTGTATTATATTTATAGTCAAAGCGGTAAATTAATATACATCGGAAAAAGCCGAAATATTCGCAAACGAATCAACCAACATTTTACAGGAACTGATAAAAAATCACTCAAAATTCAATCAGCAGTATTTACAGTAACTTACGAAGAAACTGGTTCAGAATTAATAGCATTACTTAAAGAATCTGAAGAAATAAAAATCAATAAACCGATATTGAATCGCGCTCAAAAGAAAACAATGTATAGTTACGGTTTATATGACGAAATAGATGAAAATGGCTATTTAAATTTAAAAATAGAAAAATTAAATACCAATCGTAAGGAAATTACAATTTTTACAACGCTAACCGAAGCCAAAAACACTTTATTCAGAATCACGGCACAATACAAATTGTGCCAAAAATTAACTGGATTGTATATTGCCAAAAAAGAATGTTTTCAATATAAAATAAAAGAATGTGATGGTGCTTGCATCGCAGCAGTTTCTGTCGATGACTATAATGCTCGAGTTCAGGAGTTTATAACCAAAAACACATTCGAAAATCAAAATATGATAATCATTGATAAAGGTCGAAAAATATCCGAAAAAAGTGCCATATTAATTGAAAATGGCATTTATAAAGGATATGCTTTTTTTGATTTAAACTATCAAATAACCAATCCCGAAGTATTGAGAAACATTATAATTCCGATGCAAAATAACCGCGACGTCAAAAATATTTTGCAAAGCCACGTCAGAAAAGAAAAATATTTAAAAATAATAAATTTTTGAAGCCAATCGCGCTTTCATTCCGAATTTTACGCTTTGAAATTGTTTTTTTCTAAGCCAAAAAACGTTCCAACGCTTCGGAACCGTTGGTCGTTGTTTTTTGTCAAGAAAAAATACATTTCAAAACCCAAAGATTCTCCCTTCAATAACGGCTAGAGCAACCAATTTTTAAAATCAATTGCAATTATAATTAGAATGACAATATCAATAGAAATTTGTGTTAATTTGTGTAATTTTTGGTGAAATTTTAAATTGATGAAACAAAAAAAACTAATAACAATAATTGGTCCAACAGCAATTGGCAAAACGGCGCTGAGCATTGCTTTGGCGCAACACTTTAAGTGCGAAATAATTTCCTGCGACAGCCGACAATTTTTCAAAGAAATGAAAATTGGAACCGCCGTTCCAAGCAATTTAGAATTGTCGCAAGCCAAACATCATTTCATACAAAATAAATCAATATTTGACAATTATACGGTTGGCGATTTCGAAAAAGAAGCTATTGAAAAACTCGATGAACTTTTCGAAACCAACGAATATGGCATTTTAGTTGGCGGCTCTGGACTTTATGTCGATGCAATCTTGAAAGGATTTGACGCATTTCCAGAAATAGAAAAATTAGTACGAGACGAAATTCAATTAAAATATGAAGCATTCGGAATTGAATATCTACAACAAAAACTCAAAGAATTAGATGCTGAATACTACAATTTAGTTTCAATTGAAAATCCACAAACGTTACTAAATCCGCAACGAATGATGCGATTTGTAGAAGTTTGCATTGGTTCAGGAAAACCCTATTCTAGTTATTTGAATAAAGAAAAGAACAAAAGAAATTTTACATCTATTATTATTGGATTAGAAGCCGACAGAAAAATCATTTACGACCGAATTAACCAAAGAGTTGATTTAATGATGAAAGAGGGTTTGTTGGCTGAAGCCAAAAAACTATATCCAAACAAACACTTAAACGCTTTACAAACAGTTGGTTATCGAGAATTATTTCAATATTTTGATGGAGAAATATCTTTAGATTTCGCAATTGAAGAAATCAAAAAAAACACAAGACGTTTTTCTAAACGGCAATTGACTTGGTTTAAAAGAACAGAAAATGCGGTTTGGTTTGATTATCAATATGATATTGATCAAGTTTTCAAAACATTAAAAGAATTTAAATAAAAATGTATTTTAAAATTAATTTTTATTTTTGTGGCTAAATTCTGTCATTAACAGCTTTTATAATCTGATTAAATTGCCGTTGACTTTAGTCAACGGTAACAAATTTTGGCAGTTACAGGCTTTAGCCAAAAATTATAATTAATTTTGGCTAAAGCCAAACAACAACTATTCTTTTAAACCTTGGGTTAAAACCAAAGGCAATTGAAAAAAA
>JAYTMQ010000024.1:0-3487 GCA_043728355.1 Bacteroidota bacterium | reverse complement strand
ATTTTTTCGAATTTGATTTTAATTGACGAAATCAATCGTGCGCCAGCCAAAACACAAGCAGCACTTTTTGAGGTTATGGAAGAACGCCAAATAACAATCGATGGAAAAGTTTTTATTCTAGAAACACCATTCTTGGTTATAGCAACTCAAAATCCTATCGAACAAGAAGGAACTTACAGATTACCAGAAGCACAATTGGATAGATTTTTATTTAAAATAACAATCGATTATCCAAAGCTAGACGAAGAAATTACAATTATTCAACGAGAACATTTATTAGAAAATAATAATAAACTCGAAAATATCAAAACCATACTTTCAGGCGAAGAAATTAAAAAATACCAAAGTGTCGTTAAAAAAATTGTGGTAGAACAAAATTTATTAGAATTTATTGCAAAAATTGTAATCAATACTAGAGAAAACGCTTTTTTATATTTAGGTGCATCGCCGAGAGCTTCGATTGCAATTTTGAACGCCGCCAAAGGTTATGCAGCAATTCGTGGACGTGATTTTGTAACTCCAGAAGACATAAAAGATGCTGCAATACCGGTTTTGCAACACCGAGTTATTGTAACTCCAGAAAGAGAAATGGAAGGCATTTCTAGCACCGAAATTATTAAACAAATTCTTGATACTGTAGAGATTCCGAGATAAATTTCAAGTTGTTTAGTTTCAGGTTTCAAGTTTCAGGTTATGAGTTGGTGTAAAACAAAAAATTAATAAAAATTATAATAATTAACTAAACTAAATGGCGACTATAAATAGATTTGAGGATTTAGAAATTTGGAAAGAAGCCAGAAGATTTGCAAAAGAGGTACATATTATTAGCGTTGAATCAGATTTGAAAACCGATTATAGATTTAAAGATCAAATAAAATCTTCTTCAGGCTCAGTGATGGATAATATTGCAGAAGGTCTTGAAAGAGACGGCAATCTTGAGTTTAGACAGTTTTTATCAATTGCCAAAGGTTCTGCTGGTGAAACAAGGTCGCAATTATATAGAACTTTGGATTATGGTTACATTTCTGAAGAAAAATTTGAAAGTATGAAAAGTGACTATGAAAATTTAAGTGGAAAAATAAAAAACTTTATAACTTATCTAAACAAAAAAGATTTTAAAGGTAATAAATTTCAGTAGTTGGAAGTTGAAACCTGAAACTTGAAACAAAGAAAACTTGTAACTAAAAAAACGTGAAACTAAAAAACTTATACATTAATAATTTCTTTTTCTATTTGCTGTTAGGCATAATGGTTTTGTTTGTAGTGTCTTTCTTTTTGCCATTTTTGTTCAATGCAGTGACTTATGTTTTCCTGATTTTAATAGTTTTTTTGTTTTTGGATATTTTTATTTTGTTTCTTGCCAAAAACGGAATCGAAAGCAAAAGAACTACTCCAGAAAAATTATCTAACGGCGATGAGAATCTTATAAATGTTAGCATAAAAAATTATTATACATTTGCAATAAATGTAAAAATTATTGACGAAATTCCGTTTCAATTTCAGGTTCGAGATTTTGAAATTAAACGTAAGATAAAAGCCTCATCGCAAGACGAATTCAATTATGAATTACGACCAACCGAAAGAGGTGAATATTATTTTGGAAATTTAAATGTTTATGTTTCCTCGCCATTGCGAATAATTTCCCGCAGATTTACGTTCGATAATGGCAATATGGTTCCAACTTATCCGTCGTATATTCAGCTTCGAAAGTATGATTTGATAGCTTTTTCGAATAATTTATTTCAATATGGAATAAAAAAAATTCGTAGAATTGGACATTCTATGGAATTCGAACAAATTAAAGAATATGTTAATGGAGACGACATTAGAACCTTGAATTGGAAAGCAACTGCCAAGAAAAATGCCTTGATGATTAACCAGTTTCAAGACGAAAAATCACAGTCAGTCTATATGGTTATAGACAAAGGTCGTGTTATGAAAATGCCTTTTAACGGATTGAGTTTAATGGATTATGCAATAAATGCTACTTTGGTTTTGTCAAATGTAATCCTAAAAAAACAAGACAAAGCTGGAATGTTTGCCTTTTCTAAAAAAGTAGAAAATCGGGTTTTTGCAGAAAAACGAGCTTCACAAATGCAAAAAATTCTAGAAACTTTATACAACATCAAAACCGATTTTTTCGAAAGTGATTATAGCCGTTTGTATGTCGATATTAAGAAAAACGTCAACCACAGAAGTTTGATTATTCTTTATACTAACTTCGAAACAATTGATGGTTTGCAACGTCAATTACCTTATTTAAAAGGAATTGCAAAAAGTCATTTGCTTGTAGTAGTCTTTTTTAACAATACCGAATTGAATGAATTAATCAATAAAAAAACTGAGACAATTCAAGAAGTTTACGATAAAGTTATAGCCGAAAAATTTATGTTCGAAAAGCGATTAATCGTCAACGAACTAAAAAAATATGGCATTTATTCGGTTTTGACTCAGCCAGAAAATTTGACTTTAGATACAATTAATAAATATTTAGAGATAAAAGCTAGAGGGATTTTATGATTTCAGATATTAGATTTACAAAATAATCAAAAACATTTTTTCTTTGAAACAAATCACATCAATACAAAATCCATTTATAAAATCGCTGGTTTTATTGCAAGAAAAAGCCAAAGCTAGAAAACAAACTGGCACATTTTTGATTGAAGGGAAACGCGAAATCGAATTGGCATTGAAAGGAAATTATGAAATAGAAACTATTTTGTTTTTGCCTGAAATAATTTCGCAATCACAAATTACTACTTTAACAAATGATCGAATTTCAGATCTTATAGAAATCTCAAAAGAAGTTTACCAAAAACTAGCTTATCGAGATACAACTGAAGGAATTTTGGCCATTGCAAAAACCAAATCATTGCAATTATCTGATTTAAAATTATCAGAAAACCCATTAATTTTGGTCGCCGAAAGTCCAGAAAAACCAGGCAATATTGGAGCTCTTTTGAGAACTGCTGATGCTGCAAATCTCGATGCAGTGATTATTGCCAACCCAAAATCTGATTTGTACAATCCTAATATCGTTCGTTCTAGCGTGGGTTGTTTATTTACAAGACAAATTGCAACAGGAACAACTTCGGAAATTATTGCGTTTTTAAAATCCAATACTATTAATTTTTATTGCGCAACTTTACAGAATTCAACTTCTTATCATACTCAAAATTATACTTTACCAACAGCGCTTATTGTAGGCACAGAAGCCACTGGATTAACCAAAGAATGGCGAGAAAATGCAACTCAAAACATAATTATTCCAATGCAAGGTGAAATTGATTCTATGAATGTTTCTGTTGCTGCTGCAATTTTGATATTTGAAGCTAAAAGACAAAGAGGATTTTAAAAACAAATTCTTAATTTTTAATTTAAGTTTTTTTATCATTGTTGTCCGATAAAAAAAGATTGTTAGTTCATATTTGCATATAAATATAAGGCTAACAAGCTTTTTTTTCTGTTTAACTTGTTTTTTGTTACT
>JAYTMQ010000023.1:0-10277 GCA_043728355.1 Bacteroidota bacterium | reverse complement strand
AAAGAAGAAATTGATATATTTGTAGAAGCCGTTAAAAAAGTAAAAATGATGTTATCTTAATTTCTTAAAGGAACTAATCAACATATAAAATATACTTTTCGAATTAGAAAAAGGTATATGACTTATATGTTTAAACAAATTATAGGTATGAAAGCAATTACAATATTAGCAACCATCGCAATTACAATTACAAGTTGCAACTGTCAGAAAAAAGCAAATGAAACAACTTTAGTTGCAGATAGTGCTGCTAAAACCGAAATCGCAACATACAATATGACTCAAAGAGATGTGCCTACCATTTATTATGATGCTACTACGAGAGGCTTTTTTATAGCTATTAAAGTAGAAAACCAGATGCTTTACATTTCTAGAGATAGAGATTTTAAGGAATATTCAGAGAAAATTCAAATCTCTAATGGGGATTGGGTAACTATTTCTGCATTAGCAAAAGCTGTCGATTTAGACAAAGTAAAAGACCTGAAATGGCCAACAGAAAAAAGATATTATGACGGTGCCGCTCATGCCAATATTATTTTCGAATCGAAAGGTGTGAAATATCCAGCAAATGGTTTTGATCATGGTTTTCCTCCAGCAGAAGTAGAGAAATTAGTAAATACAATTACAAAATTAGCAGAAACGAAATAATGAAAATAAAAGAAATACAAAACGAAATTGTTGACGAATTTTCCATGTTCGACGATTGGATGGAACGCTACGAATACATTATTGAATTAGGAAAAGGCTTACCCATTATTGAAGAGCAATATAAAACGGAAGATAATATCATTAAAGGTTGTCAATCTAAAGTTTGGGTGCATGCAGAAGAAAAGGAAGGGAAAGTGGTTTTTTCAGCAGATAGTGATGCAATTCTAACTAAAGGAATTATTGCTATTTTAATTCGTTCTTTTTCCAATCAAACACCGGCAGCTATTTTAGAAGCTAACACGGATTTTGTGGACGAAATTGGCTTAAAAGAACATCTTTCTGCTACTCGTGCTAACGGATTAGTTTCAATGATTAAAAAAATAAAAATGTATGCCTTGGCATTCGAAGCAAGAAATTAAATAAATTAGTTTACAGTGTCAGTCACAGTTTACAAACCAAATACTGAGACTGATACTGAAAACTGCGACTAAAATAAATAAAAATGGAAGAATTTAAAGACGAAGTAAATTTAGGCGAAAGCGTTGTAAAAGCATTAAAAGGAATCTATGATCCAGAAATTCCTGTGGATATTTACGAATTAGGTTTAATTTATGACGTAATGATTAATGAAGACAATGAAGTTAAAATTTTAATGACCTTAACTTCGCCAAATTGTCCTGTTGCCGAATCTTTACCAAAAGAAGTGGAAGAAAAAGTGCAAAAAATTGATACGATTAAATCTTGTGAAGTAGAAATTACTTTTGATCCGCCTTGGAGCAAAGATTTAATGAGCGAAGAAGCAAAGCTGGAATTGGGAATGCTTTAATATCCAGGTAGCAGAATTCAGTTAGCAGATTGCAGATTGCAGAAGCAATTGAAATCTGAAATCTGAAATCTGAAATCTGAAATCTGAAATCTGAAATCTGAAAATTTAATGAAAGTAGATTACCTAATAGTAGGCAGTGGTTTAGCAGGAATTGCTTTTGCAGAAACTTGTTTGCAAAACAATAAATCTATTATTGTTTTTGATAATAATTCGCAAACATCATCAACTATTGCTGCTGGTTTGTATAATCCTGTAATTTTGAAGAGGTTTTCGGGTTTGCAAGATGCACAATCGCAAATTGATTTGTTGAATGTTTTTTATAAATCGATTAAAGAAAAGTTGAAAGTTCAATTTGATTTTAAAACCCCAATTCTTAGGAAATTCTTTTCAATCGAAGAACAAAACAATTGGTTTACCGCTTCCGATAAACCTGATTTAACTTCATTTTTGTCTTTAGATTTAATCAAAACTAAATATTCTGGTATAGATTCTCCATTTGATTTTGGAGAAGTTTTGCAAACTGGTTATGTAGATACTGCTTTGTTGTTAAAATCGTATCATTCTTATTTGTCTGAAAATAATTTATTTAAAAATGAAGCTTTTGATTATGATAAAATTAGGTTCGAAAACGACAATGTATTTTATAATAATATAAAAATGACAAACATTGTCTTCGCAGAAGGATTTGGAATGCATTCTAACCCATTTTTTAATGATATACCTTTAGACGGAACAAAAGGAGAATTATTTATAATAAAAGCCCCAAATTTGAATTTAGATGTAATCGTTAATACTAGTGTTTTTATTTTGCCGTTAGGAAATGACTTATTTAAAGTCGGAGCAACCTATAATTGGGCAGATAAAACAAACATTCCAACCGAAAATGGGAAACTCGAATTAATAGAAAGAATTAAAGAAATTCTGAATTGCGATTTCGAAATTATTGAACATTTCGCAGGGGTTCGACCAACTGTAAAAGACAGAAAAGCTTTAATTGGAACACATAAAACACATAAAAATATTCATATTTTAAATGGAATGGGAACTCGTGGTGTAATGCTTGCGCCAACAATTGCAAAAATTTTATTTGAAAAAATAGAATCTGGAAAACCCATTAATCCATCTATTGATATTGAAAGATTTTACAAGAAAATCTACAAATAATTCAATTTTAAAAGTTTTTGTTTTAAATAGTAGATTTAATTTTCACATAGCTGTGTTTTCTAATTCTAGAATAACAACTTTTTATTTTTTCTGTGTTTCTGTGTAGTTAAAATATATTTATTAGACAATAGCCTTTTAAAACTATAAAATCGGATTTGAATTTTATTAAACCAGAAACCGCTCGTCATAACTTACAAAAATATTGATATAAATATTTCGTGACAAACGAATAATAAATGGAGTTAGAACTATCAATATTACAATCATTGTAATAAAGATTTCATTAAAATTGGCGTGGAACCCAAAATATCCGATTAAAAAAATTGCAATCATTAACGCAACGTTCAATCCATAACTTACATACATTGCACCATAAAAAAACGAAGGCTCAATTTGATATTTCAAATTACAATGACTGCATTTTTCGTTCATTTTGAGTAATTTCGAAAAATGAAGCAAGTTTTTGTCAGAATACATACTTTCTTTTTGGCATCTTGGACAACTTCCTGTTAAAATACTATTTATTTTTAATCCTTTGGTTGACATTTTGTTTCAATTTGCTGAGTCATTTATTCGACCTATCAAATTTACAATTTATTAAAGTGATTTTAGTTAAAATTGAGTTACTTTTGCACGTTTTTAAAAGTTAATCATAGATATAATATTTTGATAATTTATTTAGGAATATAGACTTTTAAACCTTAAACTTTTTAATTTTTTTTTAAATGTTAAACATACACAATTTGTCGGTTTCATTCGGCGGAACCTATCTTTTCGAAGAAGTAACTTTTAGAATGGGCGCTGGCGACAGAGTTGGTCTTGTTGGAAAAAATGGAGCGGGAAAATCGACCATGCTGAAAATTTTGGCAGGCGATTTCAAACCTGATTCAGGACAAATTGCAACCGAAAAAGAAGTTCGAATAGGTTTCTTGCGTCAAGATATAGATTTTGAACAAGGTAGAACTGTTCTTGAAGAAGCTTATCAAGCTTTTACTGATATTCAAATTGTTGAAAAGAAACTCGAAGAAATCAACCATCAATTGGTCACCAGAACCGATTATGAAAGCGACGAATACAGCCAAATAATCGAGGATTTATCTGATTACACACATCGATTCGAATTGCTTGGTGGATACAATTATGTTGGCGATACCGAAAAAATCCTTCTTGGATTAGGTTTCAAACGTGATGTTTTTAACAACCAAACCGAAACTTTTTCTGGCGGTTGGAGAATGCGTATCGAATTAGCCAAATTATTGCTTCAAGCCAATGACATTCTACTTCTTGATGAGCCAACCAATCACTTGGACATTGAAAGCATCATTTGGTTAGAGAGTTTCTTGCGCAATTATCCTGGCGTTGTCGTAATTGTTTCGCACGATAAAATGTTTTTGGACAATGTAACCAATCGCACTATCGAAATTTCTCTCGGTAAAGCGTATGATTTCAATAAACCTTATTCGCAATATTTAGAATTGCGTCACGAAATTCGTGAAAAACAACTGGCAACTCAAAAAAATCAAGCCAAAAAAATTGAAGAAACCGAGAAGTTAATCGAGAAATTTCGGGCAAAAGCATCAAAAGCATCGATGGCACAATCGCTTATTAAAAAACTTGATAAAGTCGAAAGAATCGAAGTTGACGAAGATGATAATTCTGTAATGAATATTTCGTTTCCAGTTTCGAAAGTGCCAGGTAGAGTTGTGATTGAAGCCGAAGATGTTACAAAATCTTATGGCGATAAAACCATTTTAAAAGACATAAATTTATTAGTCGAACGAGGTTCTAAAATCGCATTTGTTGGACAAAACGGACAAGGAAAATCAACTTTTATCAAAGCAATTGTTAACGAATTCGAATACAAAGGCAATATTAAAATGGGTCACAATGTTCAGGTTGGCTATTTTGCTCAAAACCAAGCCGAATATCTCGATGGCGAAATCACACTTTTGAGAACTATGGAAGATGCTGCGACAGATACGAATAGGAGTAAAGTTCGGGATATGTTAGGGTCATTTTTATTCCGTGGAGACGATGTCGAAAAGAAAGTAAAAGTATTGTCTGGTGGAGAACGCAACCGTTTGGCATTGTGTAAGTTATTATTGCAGCCAATCAACGTTTTGTTAATGGATGAGCCAACAAATCACTTAGATATTAAGTCGAAAAATGTATTAAAAGCCGCACTTCAAAAATTCGAAGGAACGCTACTTTTGGTTTCGCACGATAGAGATTTCTTGCAAGGAATGTCTAATTTAGTGTACGAATTCAAAGACCAAAAAATTAAAGAATATTTGGGCGACATCAATTATTTCTTAGAACAACGCAATCTTGAAAACATGCGCGAAGTCGAAAAAAAGGATTTGCAGAAAACGATTGTCAGCCCGAGCGCAGTCGAGGTCAAAAAATTGTCTTACGACGACCAAAAAAAGTCAAAATCATTACAAAATCGCTTGTCGAAAGTCGAATCGAACATTAAAGATTTAGAGCGAGACATTCAGCAAGACGACAAAGCATTAGCATCAAATTATGATAAACATATTGAAGATGCTCGTTTTTTTACAGCCTATAACAAGAAAAAAGCCGACTTAGACAAACTACTTGAAGAATGGGAAATTGTTCAAGAAGAGATAGATAATTTATAGATTTTTTGGAAGCCAATCTCGCTTTACGTTTCAAGTTTTCTCAAATCTGTTTGGTTTTATTGGTTTAAAAAGAGCTTCCTTCGGTCGCTTTTTTAAACCAATAAAACCTAAACATCTTTTTCGAAAAGCTTTCCACTTCAATCGGGGCTAGGTTTTAGAATTGCAAACAACAATCTCAACAAATGAAAAATTATTTAAATTTTAGAAATCTACATTTAATAATTTCGTTACCAATAGTCCTTTCGGCGGCATTGGTTTACGGTTTTAATCCTACATTATTTCTCCAAGTAAATACCAATACAATCGATGAAGCCAATATTTTAAAAGCAATAATGGGTTTGTATTTAGCGTTTGCATCACTTTGGATTTTAGGAATTTTAAATATAATTTTTTGGAAAACAGCCACAATTTGCAATATCTTATTTATGCTCGGGTTGGCATTTGGACGAATTATTTCTATTATTTTAGATGGAATTCCGTCAACAATTTTTGTTTTAGGAACTTTTGGCGAATTGGTTTTGGGGATTTTTTCATTATATCAATTAAAATCTAAAAAAATATGATTAATAACTTAGAAAATTCAATTTTAATTAATGGTATTAATCACGATTTAAAAAGTTTAGAAGAAATAGCTTGGAAAAAATTAGTTAACGGCTCAGTCAAGAAAAAAAATGGTTTTCGAACTATGTGTTTGGGAACAACAAGCAAAAACAATGATACATCACTAAGGATTGTCATCAATAGAAAAGTTGACGAAATGAATAAAATAATTTATTTTTATTCCGATAATCGCTCCCGAAAATTTCAAGACTTACTTCGTGATAATCGACTTTCCTTATTGTTTTATGATGCTCGACAAAAAACACAAATTATGGTCAAAGCCTATGCAACATTTCACACAAACGATTTAATAGCGAGCGACAAATGGAAAACTACAAGCCCACAAGCACGTTTGGGTTATATGACAATCGAACCACCAAACACTAAATCAAGCGCGCCAACTTTAGGTTACGAACAGAAATTTTCTAAAATAAAACCAACAGAATTTGAAAGTGATTCGTATCAAAAAAACTTCTCAGTTATAGCCTGTAATGTTTGTGAATTAGAATTTTTGTACCTAGATTTTCTCGGCAATCGCAAAGCAAATTTTTATTATAAAAATGGAATTTTTGAAGATAGTTTTTGGACCGTACCTTAATATTTATTTCAAAACATCAAATTTCGCTTTATAAACATTTTCGCCATTTTGATTAAAATAGACTTTTCGATTGTCTTTATCTTGAAATTCAAACTTGCCATTTACATTAAATTTAATTTCTGTACAAAGTCGTCCAGTATTTATTTCGAATGTTTTTTTGTAAAGTGAATCCTTTTTTACAACTTCCATTGCAACATCTTCATTCCACGAGAAAGGTTTATTTTCGCCCCGAATTTCGACATATTGAATGTTTTTATTTTCTAAAACATCAAGAAATAAAGTCACTTTTCTAGTATATGATTTTTGTACACAACTTGTTAATCCGAGTATCGCAAGTACATATTAATATTTTTTTTATGTTTTTGCAAAACAACATAAGCCAAACCAATATAAAAAATATTTTAGCAAACACATTCAATAAAAGCATTCCAAGAAATGCAAAAAGATATTTACGAATCCAATCAAATAAAACGGCATCGGCGTTACTGGTTATTTGAACAATTAATTTTCGGTAATTCGAATAATATTTAATACTGAAAATCAAATAAATAAACATAGAAATGAATCCAGCATTTTGGTACCAAGAATCGAAATCTTTGTCCATTCCGTTTTCATAGAAGTAGGGTTTTCCAAATATGAATTTATCATATATAAAAATGCCGAAAATGTACAATAAATATAGAATTCCTGGAATCAAATGCAAAAACTGTTTTTTATCCATTCGAAACGATGGATTCAATAAATTTTGTATGTAAAAAAATAAAATTGGTCCAATGAAAAACAAATTTTGAAATGGAACAAAAAACATAAAATTTCGATACGGTTGATTGTCGTACCAACCTGCAAAACCTAACATCCAAGGAGCAACATACAAACTGCACAAAAACACAAACAAACTCAACCAATAATTAGGTTTGCTTTCGGTTTGAATCGCCTTTTTTAACAATAAAACGCTGTAGATTAGACCTTGTGAAAAAGTGATGAGTAGGAGCGAGGAGTAAAAGTTAAAGTCGTATTGCATGTTTTAGTGTTCAGTAATCAGTGTTCAGTATTCAGTGTTCGCTTACTTCTTAACTAAACACTAAAAAAAGAATACTCACTTAAAAGAGTTTCTCAAAATCGTTTGGTTTTAGAATTTTTGCTGTTAAAAACGGATTGTGCTCTAATAAATCCTTGTCGCCAGTAACTAAATAATCGGCATTTGAAAAATCAATTAAATCTAACAAAAAGTTGTCTTTTTTATCTCTATTTATGAAATGTTTGGGTTCGATTTGTATGTTTTCGGCGATTGATTCTAAAAGTTGAATCAAGTCTTTTACACTTTGTTCAGGAAAATATTTTTGAAGTTTTTCACGACTTGTGACATCCTTAATTTCTCTAAAAAGTTTATCTGTAACAATAATTGTGATTTTACCATTTTCAATATGGGTTTTTATTACAGCCAAACGTTTGCCAATCAAGAAACTTACCCAAACATTAGTGTCAAAAATTACTCTAATGTTTTTGTTCGTCATAAATTTGTTGTCTTACAATTTCGACTTCTTCATTGATAGTTTCTAGACTTAATTCATCGGTTTTAAAAGTTTTCAATAAATTAGACAACTTGGATTTAATTCCTTCTTTTTCTAATTCTTTTGAAAGCTTAATTTTTTCTTTTGTTGGCAATTGCATTACCAAATTAAGAACTTGATTAAATGTAAAATCTATTTGCAATGCTGTTTTCATATTGGATAATTTTTATCAAAAATACAAAAAATAGTTTCAATTACAATTTCAACACATAAACTTCGGGACAAATTTCAATATTATAATGAAATTCCCTGAAGCTTCTCCCCTCCCTTCAGGAGGGGCTGGGGGAGGGTTTGGGTTAAGGGGTTTTAAAAGGATTCCGTTCTTGCCAAACCACTTCGGGTTCAAAATATTTGAATAATTTTGGCATAAATTTATTTATAAATTTATTGTTGTGTTTTATGAATCCAAACATTTGCAATGGTTTTGCTCCAACCGAACTTTTAATTTCAAGTGCTGTTCTAGCAAAAACTATTTTCTTGAATTTCTTATTGATCGAATAACCAATCATATCATAAAGCATATTCAAATATAACATTTTTTCACGCTGAAAATTATCGTCATAACCAAGAAAATAAGTATCGATTGTGTCTCCGTTTTTTATTAAAGTATTGAAACCGATTAAAACATCATCAATAAAATAACCATAAAATAAAAAGTTGTGACCCAATTGTTTTTTAAATTCGACAAAATGATTTTCTGCTAAATAAAATGTGTTAAACGGTGCGTTTTTTGTCACGTTCAAATACAATTCGTTAATTCTTGAATTGTGAATAATTATTTCTTCGAGTGATAATTTGCATTTTATAATTCCGTCGGCTTTTTTATGCGAGCGTTTGTATTGGTCTCGATATTTTTTTGATAATGCTAAAATATAATCATCATTGGAATGCCAATTTTCTGGAATATCGAAAATCATATTGGGCTGAATTTCGAATTGGTAAAAATCGCTAAACAATTTCTCATTAAAATTAAACAAATCCAAATCGCTAAAATCTTTGTAATTCAAAAGATGAATTTTTTTGCCATTGGATTCAAAATCGTGTTGAATTTTTTTAACAGCAAGATTTAATGTTAAGAAAATAGAATTTAAATTATAATTTTCTGAAAAAGCAAATGCATTTTGACCAGTTAACATATTATTGCCAACAAATAAAACATTCGATGCAAATCGTTTGAAAACAAAATCACGAATTTTAGATTTAAAACAACTTTTCTTTTCGCCTGTAATGTTTACACTATTGGTAGAAATCATTTGCGTAAGCGAAACTCCGACTAGGTTTTCGGTTTCGAAAATTCCAATAAAATGAGAAATCATATTGGCTGGAGCCGAATTTTCTAGTACTCGCAAATAATCTATTGAAAGAAAAATATTTGTTTTCGATAAATCATTCCAAGAATCTGGAAGTTCATCTGCGGAAGCGAAAATTTTAAAAGAAAAATTAGTATTCAAGTTTGATGTTTAAGTCATCAAAAATAGCTAATTTTATTTGAAATTTAAAATATTAACAAAATGAAAACATATTCTGAAACCGAGGCCAAACCATTTTTAGAAAACTTAAAAGATTGGGAATTTAAAAATAATGCTATTGAGAAAAATTTTAAATTCAAGAATTTTTCTGATGCCTTAGCGTTTATTGTACAAGTCGGATTATTGGCTGAAAAAGCCAATCATCATCCCGAAATTTTTAATGTATATAATAAGGTACAAATTCGATTGACAACTCACGACGCAAATGGTGTGACAGAAAAAGATTTTAATTTGGCTGCTTTAGTTTGCAGTATTCAGTAGTCAGTTTGCCAGTGTGAATTAATACTAGACCTTGAAAACTGCCAACTCATTACTGCCTACTGCTACATACCACAAATAATCGCTCCCATAATTGTCAAAGTCAGCGACCAGTAACCAGCGTGAATAAAAATGTATTTCCAAGATTTTCTTTCGAATCTTGCATTGATAGCAATTATTGGCAATGCAAATAAAATGCTAGACATAAATCCGTGCAATGCGCCATGTTGAAAAGTTCTAAAAACAGTGCCATATTCTGCCATAAAGGCTTTGAAAGTTTCCGAGCCGTGTGTTGCATCGCCGCCAACCATTGCGATTGCACCAGTTTGATGAATAACAATAAACTGCATCATCATTGACAAGAAAAAAGAAAACAGAAATGCAAATCCTAAAAGCGAAAATATGTTTCCTTTTTGAAGATCTTCTTTATTGAGATTGCCTTCA
>JAYTMQ010000022.1:0-4907 GCA_043728355.1 Bacteroidota bacterium | reverse complement strand
ATCTTACAAATTACGAAATTTCACGGGTTTTGCCAAATTATTTAACACTTATTTTACTGAAAATCAATTATTTAAATTAGTTTCTTACGAAGCATTGTTGGATATAGATTTTGTAATAACGAAATTAAAGTTGTTTTGCCAGAACCACTTTCGCCAACAATTGCAGTAGTTTTATTTTTTTTAAAAACAGCATTAAAATTCTTGAAAACTTCTGTCCTAGAACCATAACGGAACGAAACATTTTCGAATTTTATATCGCCAATATTTTCTCGTTGCAATTCGATTTTATTTTCGGTTTCTTCTCTTTCTAAATCCATTATTTCGAATAACCTGTCGGCCGCAATCAGTGCGTTTTGAGCCGTTTTATTCATTGTTATTAACGATGCAACTGGCGAAGTAAAATAACCAATCAATGCATAAAATGAAAATAATTCGCCTGGTGTTATTGATCTGTCGATAACATATCCAGAACCAATCCACATTAAAATCACTGTGAAAGTTGATGCTAAAAACTGCGTTGAAGTTGTTGAAAATATACTATTCAAACCCGATTTGTAGGTTGTGAAAAGTAATTTTACAAATCGATTTTCGGTTTTGATATTCGAAAATTCTTCGATGCCAAATTCTTTTACAGTTCGAATGTGTGTAATACTTTCAACTAGTTGCGTTTGCAATTCAGCAGCGTTTTCCATTATTTTCCGTTCTACTTTTTGATTGAATTTATTGAGAATAAAATAAATGAATGCATAAAACGGAATCACTAATAATATAACCAATGCCAATTTCCAGTAATAAATAAACATCAGCGAAAACGAAAAAATCACAATAAAAACATTAACAATCATTTCAATTGCCACTTCGTTAATGAACGAACGAATTTTTACGGCATCATTTATTCTGGATGTGATTTCGCCAGTTTGCATGGTGTCAAAAAATCTTTGTGGTAAATTAAGCAAATGTTTGTAGTAACCAAGAATTAATTTGGCATCGATTAATTGCCCTGTTTTCATTACAAAAACGCTCTTTTTCGTTCCAATATAAGCTTGTAATAGAATAATTGCAAGCATCGAAACACTCAGTAAATTCAAAAGTTTTCGATTGCCATCGACCAATACATAATCGGTGATTTTTTGAATATAAATAGACATTGCCAAGCCCAGAATCGTAAAAACTATTGCTCCAAAAAGTGCTTGAATTAAAATAGTTTTGTGAGGTTGAATTAAATTCCAAAAACGATTTATTGCAGAAGTTTTATCGTTGTAAGTTCGAAAGTCATCATTTTTAGCAAAAAGTACCAAAACACCAGTCCATATTTTCTGAAAATCCTCGATAGCATAAGTTTCCATTTTTCCAAAAGCTGGATCCATAACTGTTACCATTCCTCCTCCTTTGGAGGAGATAGAGGAGGTTTCGACTTTATAAATAACCAAATAATGATGTAATTGTTCTTTCACGATTACGTGAGCCATTGCAGGAAGCGGAATTTTATCTAAAGCATCAACGCCACCTTTTACACCTTTGGCAATGAAACCCATTTTTTCGGCAGCTTCGATTACGCCCAAAACATTGGTGCCACGCTTGTCGGTATTTGCAAATTGCCGGATTCTTGCAATTGGGAGATTTACATCGAAATGATTGCCGATTGAAGCTAAACAAGCTGCACCGCAATCTTGAATGTCGTGTTGTTTGATTTTGATTGTTGCCATTTTCTGAATTTTAGTTTTTCAGAAAATAAGATGTAAGTTTTGAATAAAAATTAATCGATATTTTTCAATATCATTTCGATAGTTAATGGATTTCGTCTATCGTCAGATACTGATTTTACAAATATTGTATTGTCTTGAAATGAAAAAAACACAGAAACATGTTTGTGCGTAAAATAAAAAATGTTTGGCTTGGTGGTTTTTTGAGGTAGAGCAATCGAAAATTCTAAATTTTTCAGTTCGTATTTTATCTCACTATGAAGTTTATAACTAAATGTTTTGCTCTTATTTCTTTTTGTATAATATTTCATAATCTCAAACATTTCTAATCGAGATTCGTCCGTCCACTTGATTATTCGTTTAGCCATACGTCAACTAGTCTGTCCATTTCGTCTTGGTCAATGTATTGACCATTCAAAATTTGTTGTTCAGAAATTTCGATACTTTTTAATTGCGCATCAGACAAAACATAAACTTTTAATTCTTTTTTATCGACAATTTTCTTAATTTTATCCAAAACAGAATCATCATCAATAAGATTTATTTTCGAAACCAAATATTTTTTTAATGCAATTGCTGTCATAACAATACTTTTTATTCACAAATTTACATATTATTTTCTGGATTTATATTTATTTTTAAATTAATTAATAACTGCCAACTGCTACTGCAAACTGCAAACTATTTTCGGATTCAACCAATCGTCAACTTTGTCAAAAAGCAAATCGAACAAACTTCTATGGGCAATTATATATCTGGTTGTCAATGTCATTCCTTTAGAAACATTGGTTTTGTAACCCGATTTTAGTTTCATTTCTTTGGTATTTAATTGGCAACGAACTTTAAAGAAAGCTTGGTTCTCTTGAATTGTAATATTGTTGTCAATTTCAATAACTTTGCCTTCGAGCAATCCCCATTGGTTGTAATTGAAAGCATCAATTTGAAATTTTACTTTTTGATTTTTCCGAATTAAACCAATATCATTTGGCGAGACATTACTCTCGACAATTAAATTATCGGTTGCTGAAATATTGGCAATGGGTTGCGATGCGTTGACAAATGAACCAATTTGCAAACCCGAAAAGTTCTCGATTGTTCCAGAAATTGGTGCTAAAACAAAATAATTGTTTTCTTCGACATTAATTTTAGCAATGGTTCCGGTTCCGTTTTTGATTTGGTTTTCTAAATCGAATTTCTGGTTTTCCCACGTTGCTTTTTGTTGATTTATATAGCTTTGTAAAGCTTGATTGGCAAACTTCAATTCATATTGAAACTTCTCGAATTCTGACTTCGCAATTACATCTTTATCAAAAAGTGTTTTGTTTCGATTGAAGTTGCTTTGCGCTTGATTAACTTTACTTTGCAGCTCTATTTTCTGAGATTGATACTTATAAAAATCTTCTCTGGCGGTTGATGTTTTAATATTTGAAGCGTTGTTATTCAATAAACTAGAAACGTCATTGAGCAATGCCGATGTAGAAGTTTGCAAAATGGTTTGAGTATTTTTTTGAGTATCGAGATTTTCTTTTTCGATTTTGATAATCGTGTCGCCTTTCTGGACAAAACCATTATTTTTTAACGACAGCCAAGTAATTTTTCCACTAACAATTGTTGTAACAGGCACATTGTCTGTCTTACTGCGAATTATGCCACGACTTTGACTGCTAATATCAATGCTGATGATTGGCAACAAAAAAAGTAATGAGGTTAAGGCTAAAACGACAACCAAATAAATAGAAAAACTTTTGGTTTTATTTTTAGCAATAAGATTCTCGAGATTGTTTATTGGGTCTGAACTGAAGTTCATTTTATTTTGAATTTTTAAACAAAAAAAGCAAAATAAAAGTTTGAAAGCTATAACTTACAAATGTTAATTATAACTTTTTAGATAATTTAATTTGAAAAAGTTATAATTAAAGGTTCTGTTACAGAATATTGTAGATTTTAAAAACTTGCACTTTAAATTAGAAAACTAATACTTTTTGTCATTTTGACGAAGGAAAAATCACATAACATGGGTAACTAATGTGATTTTTCTTTCGTCAAAATGACAAAACATGCGAATATTTCAATTAAATCCACAATGTTCCATAACACAACCATTTTTTGAATATAAATCACTTTTATATCTAAAATTCCAATATTTTAAAACGAAATTTCTTTGTTTGATAGCAGTTGTAGTCCATTTTAATTTTCTGACTACATCCATTTTGCATCTATCTTATCTAATTCTTCTTCAGAAATTAGGTTTCCTGAAGCAATATCCAACTCGCTCATTAACAACATTTCTATTTGGTTTGGAGTAAATGACAAAATTTAATTAGGTTCAGCATTTGCAAAAATTGTGTCAACAGCATTAAGTAATTCTTCGTTTTTAGCACCAAGAATTCTATTAATAAGTTTGTTTTTTGTTTTTTGAATTGTTGATATAACTTTTTTATTTTAAATTCAAAGTTATTAAAAATATTATAGCTTCAACAATTAATGTTTAAAATAATAATAGGCTTGACCAAAATCATATCCTCAAAATTTATAAAAAAGTTAAAATATTTTGCACCAATTGTTAGTTAAAAAAGCAACACTATTATAAATCAAGTGAACAATGAAAGTCAACAAAATACCATTAATGATTGACTAACCTATAAAGTATAAATATGCAAATAAAAGTCCACTTAAAAAAGCAAATATAAAGTAAAATATATTATATGTATGCATTATAGCAAATATTGTTGCTGAAATGCAACAGCAAACAAATGGGTCAATTTTTTTCTAATCACCTCTATTACAGCATATTGAAATAATAATGTTTCACATAATGGAGCAATTAAAACTGCCAAAACAAACTCATCAGAAAGTGAACCTAAGTTTTTAAAACCTTTCAGATGTTTTTTTTTAAAAATTATTTCTGATACAAAAGAAAATGTTAAAGAGAAGAGGAAATTTAATACAATAGCAAAAAAAACAAGTTTGTATTTATTAATTTTTGATATGTAATTATGAATGCTTAATAATTTAATTTTAATTTTTTCAAGCATATATACTTAACTATAAGGAAATTAATATATTTATAAAAAAATATTTCGCTTAAAAGAATTTTAAGAATATATGTAACTATTCAGCTATATTAAAAAAAACATAGTTATTAACAACTCTTGATTGTGATTTAGAAAAAACCTAGGTTTTATGAACAATTGTTGATTATTA
>JAYTMQ010000021.1:0-9900 GCA_043728355.1 Bacteroidota bacterium | reverse complement strand
TACCATTCCTGTGGCGCCAACAACTGCTAATTTCATAGTAAATATATTTTTTTTAGAATTATAAAGTACAAAAATAAGAATATTGTATTCAAAAAAAATCTGCCAGCACAAAACATAACTTTTTGTGATAGTTTTTTATGCTTTTTTGACATTTGTTATATTTTATCGCAATAATTTTTCTATCACTTTTGGGAAAAATTCCATTTCTAAATCATGGATTTTTTTGGCAATATCATCGGCTGTGCTGCATGATTCAATGTTTGTTGTAGCTTGAAAAATTATTTCGCCCTGGTCATAATGGTCATTTACAAAGTGAATTGTTATGCCGGTTTCAAATTCTTTGCTTTCAAGAACTGCCTGATGCACTTTGCCGCCATACATTCCTTTTCCTCCAAATTTTGGCAACAGTGCTGGATGAATATTTATAATTTTTTTTGGATATTTGGAAATGATTTCTGTAGGAAATTGCAACAAAAATCCGGCCAATACAATTAAATCTGGATCAATATTGTCAATTATTTGTAGGACTTTACCGTCCAAAAGTTGATTTTTAGTAAACAAAAAACTTGAGATTGATAATTTTTTTGCACGATCAAGCACTTTGGCACTAGGATTGTTAGTACCAATTGCGACTACCGATGCAAAATTGGTTTTTTCAAAAAAAAGCGCAATGTTTTCGGCATTTGAGCCTGATCCAGAAGCAAGAATTACAATTTTTTTCATCTATCAAACAATTTATATTGTACAAAAAAACGCATAATAAATGATAAAAAATAAATTTTTGCAGACTTTATGAAAAAAAAATATTGCTTTAGTAATCAAATATTTATCAATTAAAAGATGGTTTTAAAATAAAGTTTTTTTATTTTTGCCAACAAATTAAATTTAAAATTAAAAGTTATGTCAGACATTGCATCAAGAGTAAAAGCGATTATCGTAGACAAACTAGGCGTTGACGAAAACGAAGTTGTAACAGAAGCTAGCTTCACAAACGATTTAGGAGCAGATTCATTAGATACTGTTGAGCTTATTATGGAGTTCGAAAAAGAATTTGATATTCAAATTCCAGACGACCAAGCTGAAAACATTGCTACTGTAGGTCAAGCGGTTTCGTATATCGAAGAAGCTAAAAAGTAATAATTTTTAACCCGCAAAATAACACTTTGCGGGTTTTATTATTTTTTAAATCAAAATTATCTGGTTGTTTTGCAATCGAAAACCTATATTTCTCTTGTCTTTTTTATGATTTAAATTATTTAAAGATTAAGGGATTTATTTGTTTGAAACAAATACAAAAAAAATTATTATGAAATCGCAACTAAAAAAAGTTTGTTGCATACAAACACCAATATTCCAAAAGCGATACCATATGTTACCAATAATAAATAAAATCTAAACATATGAAATTAAGGCGAGTTGTAGTTACAGGTTTAGGTGCACTTACTCCTATTGGAAATAATATCGAAGAATATTGGAATGGCCTTGTAAACGGAAAAAGTGGTGCTGCACCAATAACCTATTATGATACCGAAAAACACAAAACAAAATTTGCTTGCGAGGTTAAAAATTTTATTATAGAAGATTTTATTGACCGAAAAGAGGCACGTAGAATGGATAAATTTGCTCAATTTGCAATTGCAGCTAGCGAAGAAGCCATAAAAGATGCAGGAATTACTCAAGACAACATCGATAAACATAGAGTTGGAGTTATTTGGGGTGCTGGAATTGGTGGTCTTGAAACTTTCCAAAATGAAGTTATGGATTATGCCAAAGGCGACGGAACGCCACGTTTCAATCCTTTTTTTATTCCAAAAATGATTGCCGATATAGCTCCAGCTCATATTTCGATGAGAAATGGATTTATGGGACCCAATTACACAACAGTTTCTGCTTGTGCATCATCATCAAATGCGATGATTGACGCTTTTAATTATATTCGACTTGGAATGTGCGATGTCATTATTTCAGGCGGATCAGAAGCTGCCGTAACCATTGCTGGTATGGGCGGATTCAATTCAATGCAGGCTTTATCGACCAGAAATGAAAGTCCTGAAACTGCCTCAAGACCATTCGATGCCAATCGCGACGGATTTGTTCTTGGCGAGGGCGCAGGAGCATTGGTTCTTGAAGATTATGAGCATGCAAAAGCCCGTGGCGCAAAAATTTATTGCGAAATCGGTGGCGGCGGAATGTCATCTGATGCGTATCATTTAACGGCTCCACATCCTGAAGGAATTGGTGTTATTGCGGTTATGAATAACACGTTGCGCGATGCTGGTTTGAAACCCGAAGATGTTGACCACATTAACACTCACGGAACATCAACACCTCTTGGCGATGTTGCTGAATTGAAAGCCATTACAGCTGTTTTTGGAAATCACGCTAAGAATATCAATATTAATTCGACTAAATCAATGACTGGGCATTTGCTTGGTGCGGCTGGTGCAATCGAAGCAATAGCTGTTATTTTGGCAATGAAACACGGCATTGTTCCACCAACGATAAACCACGAAACGATTGACGAAAACATTAATCCAGAGTTAAATTTGACTTTGAATGTGGCTCAAAAACGTGAAGTTAACGTTGCAATGAGCAATACATTTGGCTTTGGCGGACACAATGCTTGTATGTTATTCAAAAAATTAGTTGATTAATTTTTTAAACATAATTAATTTTTTAAACATATAAGTCATATAAGTTTGTATAACTCAAATTATGCGAAATGTAGTCAAAAAATTAAATTATTAAAACTTATATGACTTATATGTTTTAAAACAAAGCATATTTTTTCAAAACATATAAGTCATATAAGTTTGTATAACTCAAATTATGCAAAATGTAGTCAAAAAATTAAATTATTAAAACTTATATGACTTATATGTTTTAAAAAAAAAGCATATTTTTTCAAAAGAACCAATTAATAATATGAATTTATTCAAAAAAATATTTAAAAAGAATTCCCGTTCGACTGATGACGGGATTTTTTTTGATATTATTAAAAAAATTCTTGGTTTTGAACCCAAAAATTTAGAATATTACCGAAAAGGATTCACACATCGTTCAACTAATAAAACCAACGAAGAAGGAAATCCGATAAACTATGAACGCCTAGAATTTCTTGGCGATGCGATGTTAAGTGCTGTGGTTGCTGCACATTTATTTGCAAAAGCACCAACTGGAGACGAAGGTTACTTGACCAAAATGCGTTCAAAAATTGTAAGTCGTGAAAACCTCAACGCTTTGGGTAAAGATATAAACCTGATTCAATATGTAGAAAGTAAAGTGCAAGCCAAGCATTTCGGAGAAAACATTCACGGCAATTTATTCGAAGCTTTAATAGGAGCGATTTACTTGGATTTAGGATACAATTATTGCGAAAAGTTTATCGAAAAACGTGTCGTTTCAGAATATTCTGATATTCAACGCCTTGAGGGAAAAGTTATTAGCTATAAAAGTATCATAATTGAATGGTGTCAAAAAGAAAAAAAACAATTCTTTTTTGATGTTTATGATGATAACGGCATTGGTGGCGAAAAATATTTTGGTGTAAAACTAAGCATCGACGGTAAAGTTTTTGGTAAATCGAGAGCAACTTCTAAGAAAAAAGCGGAGGAAATGGCAGCGAAAAGAACTTTTTTTGCTTTGCAAACGCAGATTGAGAATAAGTAGTTTTGATAAATATTGCATAAAAAAACCTTTTCAAATTTTTGAAAAGGTTTTTTTATATTCAATAAGAAAAAAAATTATGCAGCTTTTTTTACTTTCAATAATTTCTTTTTTACTTTATCTTTTTTTGAAACAACTGGATATGGTGTAAATTTGGCAATAATTTGTTCTGCACCAGCTAACCATGCTGCTGGTCCACCAGCTACGTAACCTGTACTACCTAGTTGTTCAAGATTGGTTTTTCCGTCAGCAGTGATACCTTCTTTGGCGAACCAAACTGTAGGATAACCTCTAACACCAAAAACTTGTGCCAATTGTTGATTTTGAGCTTTTATGGCTTCGTCTTGTGCTTTAGCTCTCGGAAAATCAAGGTCAACCAAAACTACTTTTTTTGACCATTCTGTGAATTCTGGCGTTTTAAAAACTTCTTTTTGAAGTCTAATACACCAACCGCACCAATCAGATCCTGTGAAAAACAAGAACATTGGTTTGTTTTCTGATTTAGAAATTTCGATGGCTTTTTTCATATCAGTATGCCAAACTAGATTTTCTTGAGCATTTATTGACATTGAACCAATAAATAATAATGCTAAAATTAGTCTTTTCATTTAATTAATTTTTATTTGAAATTTTATAATTCAATAATAGTGCCGAAAAGTAATAAATTTATTTTACTTCTTGCATTAATTTTTTCACAAAAGGCGAAATTGCAATTAAAATTATTCCTGCAATTAATGAATAAAGTCCTAATTGCTTGTAACCTTTTGTATAAGTCAGTAAGATTTCGAGTTTCGATGCGCCTTCTTTGGCTTCTGATAAACCTGCGCCGATAATTCCTGCTACATATTGCCCGTAAGCACTTGCCAAGAACCACATTCCCATCATTACACCTTGCAGATTTTTAGTTGATAATTTTGTCATAATTGACAATCCAATCGGAGACAAGCAAAGTTCTCCGACAGTAATTACTAATAATGCTAGTGTAAAGACGTTAAGCGAGGTTATTCCTGACAAGGTTGCGAATAATTTGGTTGCAAAAAGCACATAATAACCTAAACCAAGGAAAATAAAACCTAATCCGAACTTAATTAAAGTGTTGGGTTCTATTTTCTTTTTTGACATCCAAATCCATAATAATCCTAAAATTGGAGCCAATAAAATCACGAAAAATGCACCTCCAGAATTGTTAACCCCATTCGGGTCGAGTGTCATTCCTAATAATTCTTTATCTAAATTTTCGGCGGCAAAAATGCTTAATGAACCACCACTTTGCTCATAAATGCCCCAAAAAATTATTGAAAATAAAATAAAAACCAATGCTGCCCAAAGTTTATTTCGTTCTTGTGGCGTTACTTTTGACATTTCATAAAACAAATACATCAATGTTAATGGTCCAATTGTGTACATAAAATAATCGGTATATTGTGTTTTAGAAACCATAATTTGAATGATTGGAACCAATGCTAATGTTCCTGCGTAAACCGCATATTCAACCCATTTTTCTATTGGTTTGGAATGATCTTCCGCCATCGGATTTCCAGGTTGCAAACCAATTGTTCCCAATGATTTTTGAGTGAAAACAAAGTTTATTAGGCTAATAATCATAACAATTGCTGCTAATCCGAAAGCTACATTCCATCTTGAATTTACTGGAATGCTGTCTGCAAACATTTCGCCTTTTCCTATTGCAATGCAAATGTATCCGCCAAGTAATGCTCCGATATTTATGCCTGCATAGAACAATGAAAAACCTGCATCGGTTCTTGAATCCCCTGATTTATATAGTTTTCCAACCATTGTCGAAATATTTGGTTTGAAAAATCCAGTTCCAATAATTGTGAAAGCTATTCCAAGAAAGAAAAATTGTTTTGGATCTAAAGCCAAAATTGCGCTACCAGCAATCATCATTAATCCGCCCCAAAAAAGAGATTTTCTGAAACCTAGAATTTTATCGGCAAATAAGCCGCCAATAAATGTGAAAGCGTAAACAAATGCTTGAGTTGCTCCGTATTGCAAATTGGCTTCGGTTTTATCAAAATTTAGTTGCGATATCATAAAGAAAACCAACATTCCACGCATTCCATAAAAACAAAAACGTTCCCACATTTCCGAGAAGAATAAACTCCATAACTGTTTTGGATATTTGCCTTCGAAATTTTGTATTTGTTCTATTGTAATTTTTTTTTCCATTTTATTAATTTTAAATAAAGAGACCTATAAGGTTTTGAAAACCTTATAGGTTTGGTTTATGTAACTATAATTTTAATATTCTAAATTTTTTAGTGTTGTATGCATAAAAATAAAATTCTCCAAATCACCAAACCAATTTAAAACTTCATGTCGTTCTATAAGTGTTTTTTTTATCTGAAATTATACTTTTATATGACGAATATTTCCATTCATCAATAATTTTACAAAATTTATGATGTATGGGATTTTGATGAATATATTTTACAATATTTTTTAAATGAACTTCATCATTTATTTCACCTCGTTTTAAATAATCTATAAATAATGCGCCACGGCGATTGTACTTTTTGTTGAATGATTTTGAATACGAATTAAAAAAATTACTGAATTGTTGCATTGTGAATTTTTCGAAATCAAATTCTTTTTCATGCTTGATTTTTGGATTTTCTTTGGCATTTTCTAATTCAATATGTCTGTCATATAACTGCTTTCTTTCTTTAATTTCAATTAAATAATGAAAATGATTTGGCATTAATACATATGCGTAAGTATTTGTAATAGGTAAAATATATTCTGAATATTTTTTCAAAAAGTATAAATAGTTATCATCACATCTAAAAAAATTTTCATTTCCAACAGCGTGATTAAAAATATGATAAAATTTCCCCGATTGAAGTGGAACTGAATATTTCATTTTTTAATTATTTACAAAATAAACCTATAAGGTTTTTAAAACCTTATAGGTTTGGGGTTAGAATCTAAATTTTAATTTATCCCTTTTTCTCTCATTACTTTATTCAAATTTTTCACAAGCGCAAACATTAACACTGTTGCAAACATCAATAATCCGAAATTTACCCAAAAGAAATTGGCTTTATCATCATATTTGTCCCACATACTTGCCAAAACGCCTGATAATTTGTTTCCTATTGATGTCGATAAAAACCAGCCGCCCATCATTAAAGCGGTAATATTTTTTGGACTTAATTTTGACACAACCGACAATCCCATCGGGCTCAGGAATAATTCTCCGATGGTAATAATTCCGTAATTGGCGACTAACCACCAAACCGAAACTTTTTCGGCGCCATTGCCACCAATGTGGACTGCAGCAACCATTACTAAAACAGACAAAGCCGAAATCAATAATCCAAAAGCAATTTTAGTTGGAGTAGAAGGTTCTTTTTTTCTGGATCGTAAAAAAGTAAAAAATGCAACAACAAGTGGTGTCAAGATTATTACCCAACCCGGATTTATAGATTGACTAAGATTGGTTGCCCAAAGCGAAACTTTTGAACCTTCGGTTGGTAATTTTTCTTTTGATACATTCCTGAAATAAACAGGATAATCGACAGTTTTTTGAACAACACCATCGGTTTTTTGAAGTCGGAAACTGGCATCGTATAATTCGGTTGAATCTTTTTTATAATCAACTTCTTTTGCTAGTTTTAAATTATCAAAAACTGTTTTGGTAGTTCCTTGAATTTCTCTGTCGGTGTAACGATCTGCCCAAGTTGTTAATGCCGAGCCATTTAATTTGAAAACCGCCCAAAACAATATTACAACTGCAAAAATTGAAAGTAAAGCTCCAATTGGTCGTTTGTCTTCGAGTTTTGCTTTGAAATATAAACTTCCATAAAAATAAACTATTGGTATGCAAGCAAATATAAAAGCATCTGTACTATCAGATCCAAAAATATAACTATCAAGATTAGTATCAGAAGCAACACCTTTTAACATCCAACCAATTACTCCAAAAATAACTGATGGTAATAAGATGAATAAAACAATTTTGTAGAATGGCATATCGCCTTCTTGCGAACCTTTTTTGTCGGTTTTGTTGCCGTAATGTTTGGTTCCCATCAAGAAAACAACAACTCCAATTAACATTCCTAAACCAGCAGCCATAAATGCATATTGCCAACCGAGAAGTATTTGCAAAGCTGCTCCAAAAAAGTTACAAATAAATGCTCCGACATTGATTCCCATATAAAAAATGTTGTACCCTTCATCTTTTTTGGCTACATATTGTTCTTCTGAATAAAAATTTCCTAATAATGTAGAAATGTTGGGTTTGAAAAATCCGTTACCGACAATTACAAATGTCATTGCTATATAAAGTGATGTTATGTTGTGTATTCCCATCATAAAATAACCAATTCCCATAAGAATTCCACCTATAACAATCGAATTTTTGTAACCCAAATATCGATCTGCAATTAATCCACCAATAAACGGTGTTAAGAAAACCAGAGCGATAAAAGTACCATATAAATCGGCAGCTTCTTTTTCATTCATTGCGAAACCGGCTTCTACATCTTTTAAATAAAGAGTGAAAATTCCAATCATTAAATAATATCCGAAACGTTCCCACATTTCAGAAAGGAATAAATAAGGCAATGCTTTTGGGTGAGATTTCCACATAATATTTTTGGTTTTGGTTGACGTAAAAAAACCTATAAGGTTTAAAAAAACCTTATAGGTTGGAAAGATATAAAAATATTTTAAATAATGAATTAAGAGTTTTTTACATCGCCTAAAGTCACTTCTTTTTGACCTTCAGCCATCATTTTTTGTAATGTTGAACTTAAAACGAATAAAATAGCTGCTGCCGCTCCAGTCATTATTATAAACAACATAAAGAATTCATATAGATTGGTAATTTGAAATCCTAAAAACGATTTTATTTCTGCTCCAGCTTCACCAGCTTCTGATGGAATAAATGCGCTTAAAGTTCCTGCAAATTTATTTGCGGCAGCATTGCCTAAAAACCAAGTTCCCATCATTAAAGACGATAATCTTAATGGAGCCAATTTCGAAACCATTGACAAACCAATTGGTGATAAGCAAAGTTCGCCCATTGTGTGAATTACATAAAGAGCTATTAACCACCACATTGAAACTTTTTCACCAACACCTAAACCTTTTACTGCGAATGCAATAACTACATAACCTAGCGCAACAAGTGCTAAACCATAAGCCATTTTATAAGGCGAAGACGGTTCCATTTTTCGAACTGCTAAAAATCCCCAAATAAGTGTAAAAACTGGAGCTAAACATATAACTGCCAATGGATTAACAGATTGAAAATAAGATGCTGGCATTTCCCAGCCGAATAATGTTCTTTCGGTTTGTCTGTCAGCAAATAATGTTAATGATGCTCCTGCTTGTTCGAATGCTCCCCAAAAGAAAATTACAAAAAACACTAAAATAAATATTACAAATATTCGGTTTCTTTCGATAGTTGTTAAGCTTTTATCCGATAAAATTAAAACTGGCATTAAGACCATTGCACCATAAATAAAATAGGAAATAATGTCTAAATCGGTTTTGAAAATTTGCTTGAAATTCAACATAAAAAATATGATTGCAATAGATCCCACAATCATTAAAATTGAATTAGTATCTAATTTTTTGACTGGTAATCCTAATTCAACTCCTTCTTCAGAAATTAAATATTTTTTTTGGTACATTACAAATACTAGTAAACTAGCTAACATTCCAACGCAAGCGGCAAGAAATCCCCATTTGAAATCCATTGAACCGCAAATAAGTGGCGAGAAAAACGCTCCAAGGTTTATTCCCATATAGAAAATGGTAAATGCACTATCGATTCTTCTATCGCCAACTGGATAAAGTTGTCCAACCATTGTTGAGATGTTTGGTTTAAAAAATCCGTTACCGATAATTATTGCTGTTAATCCAGCCCACATTATTGTTACACCACCGTTTGCACCGACTGATGCGCTCAAAAACATACAAAATTGTCCTAAAGCCATCAATAATCCACCAATGATAATGCTTCTGCGATTACCTAAAAATTTATCACATAAATAACCACCTAAAAGTGGTGTTAAATAAACCAAACCAGTGAAACTTCCATATATTTCTGACGCTGCACCATCTTTCATTAAAAGAATTTTGGTCATAAATAGAATAAAGATTGCTCTCATTCCATAATAACTGAATCTTTCCCACATTTCTGTGAAAAATAAGAAGTACAATCCTTTTGGATGTCCTGTTTTTACTGCTGTTTCATTCATT
>JAYTMQ010000020.1:0-19004 GCA_043728355.1 Bacteroidota bacterium | reverse complement strand
AAAAAAATATGAGTAAAGTAAAAATGTCCAAAAAAGCAACGTCTATTGATATGACTGCTATGTGCGACGTGGCCTTTCTTTTGCTTACTTTCTTTATTCTTACCGCTACGGCAAAACAACAAGAAGCACTACCTGTTGATATGCCAGCCTCTACAAACCAAACCAAATTGCCAGAAACTGATTTGGCGACTATAACAATAGGTGGAAAAGACAAAGTTTTTTTCGGTGTTATAGGTAGAGAGATTAGAAAAAGAACCCTTGAATTAATGGGGCAAAAGTACAGTGTAACATTTACACCTGAGGAATCTGAAAAATTTTCAATAATGGAAACATTCGGTGTTCCAATTACACAAATGTCAGGTTTGTTGGCACTAAAAGGCGATGAAAGAAATAAAGCTGGTTTGCAATTGGGTATTCCAAAAGATTCAACGGATAACCAATTGAAAGAATGGGTATATAACGCAAGAATTGCTACAAAGGAAATTTCTAATAAAGAATTACAACTTGCAATCAAAGGCGATGCAAAAGAACAGTATCCTGCTATTCAAAAAGTAATGGATATTCTGCAAGACCAACAAATTAATAACTTTAATTTGGTAACTGGTCTTAGAGGTAAAGATTTTTAATTAAAACAAAACACACAAAATGGCAGAATTAAATACTGGCGACGGCGGTGGTGGAAAAGGCAAAAAAGTAAGAAGTAAAAAAGGAAATTCTAAGGTAGATTTAACTGCAATGGTAGATTTGGCGTTTCTTTTGATAACTTTTTTTATGCTAACAACATCATTATCGAAACCAAAATCAATGGATTTGTCTTTACCTGATAAAGAAAAAGATAACACTCCTGTCCTTGATGTAAAAGTTGACGAGAACAGAACAATGACTGTTTTACTTGATGCTGACAACAAAATTAAATGGTACATGGGAATTTTGGCTACACCAATTGCTGGACCAAAAGATATTGCATATGGCAAAGATGGATTAAGAAAAGAACTTTTATCTAGAAAAAGATCTGTACTTGAATATTCTGCAGCTAAAGGAAAACCAAAAGACGGTATAATTGTCATCATCAAACCAAGTAAGAAATCAAATTATAAAAATTTGGTTGACATTTTAGATGAAATGGCAATATCGGGAGTAGAAACTTATGCTATTGTAAATGATATCACACCTGAGGAGAAAAAATTATTGTCAGGAGGTAGCGATTTAGTTACACCAGCAGTTGTTGAACCAACTACTCTAAAATAAATTAATAATTAATTATTATGAAATTAGACTTATTTAAAAAACAATGGCTCGACGTAGTTTTCGAAGGTCGTAACAAAAGTTACGGAGCCTACGATTTGCGTCAGAAAAGCACAAAAACATCGGCAATAGCTTTGGCAATTGGTGCTGCTTTATTTGCCTTCTCAGTTGGAGCCCCAGGTTTGTTAGGTAATTTATTCGATGGTTTAGGTAAAGACGATGCTTCTTTAGATAAAAAAATCGTAACTATAAAATTACCACCAAAAGACAAACCTTTAGACATTCCACCGCCACCGCCACCCCCACCGCCACCACAACAAAATCAAGTTAAATTTGTTAAACCTGTTGTAGCAAAAGCTGAAGAAGTTGTAGAAGACCCGCCAAAAATCGAGGAAATCAAAGACAAGAAAACTGGTGCGGAAACGATTAAAGGTAATGATGATGCTCCGATATCTATCGAAAAACCAGGTGATGGTGACGTGAAAGTTGTTGAAGAAGATCCGAATACACTTTACAATTCTGCAGGTATCGAAGTAAAACCAGATTTTCCAGGAGGAATGGCGAAATTCTTGCAATTCGTTGGTAACAATTATAATGTTCCCGAAGAAGAAGGATTGAAAGGAAAAATATTTGTACAATTTGTTGTAGAAAAAGATGGTTCATTAACGGATATTAAAGTCTTGAGAGACATAGGTTTTGGAACTGGTGCAGAAGCTATTAGAGTTCTTAAAAAATGTCCACGTTGGGCTCCAGGTGAGCAAAACGGTAAAAAAGTAAGATGTACTTATCAATTGCCAATTAGTGTACAAGCCGCAGAATAATGAATAAATTTTTAGCATTTATAAAGAAGAAATCGCTCAAAGAGCGGTTTCTTCTCGTTATAGGGTTTTTGTTTTTTTTAATCTATTTTGTTTTAGGAGTAACAATTGTTTTCTGGAAAACAATGCCTATCAAAATGGAAGCTAACTACAGAATGTTGTTTGGTGGGCTTTTAATAGGATATTCTTTCGTGAGATTTTATAGATACTGGAATGACAATAAAAACTAAATTCTGCGTTTATATTAAAACATATAAGTCAAATAAGTTTTTTTCATGTAGTTATTTTGTCATTTAGACGAAAAGAGATTTTTTTTATAATTACCTTATATGACTTATATGTTTAATAAATATAATACCAAAAAATAATTGTTTAAAATATACAAATGAAAAATCTCTTAAAAATCTCAGCTTTTATTTTCTTAACAGGTACACTTTTTTTTTGCAATAAAAAAGCAGATCAAAACGAAGAAACAATTTTAAAAGGAAACACAAAAATTCTTGTTGACGAAACATTGACACCCATAATCGAAGATCAAGTTCAGGTTTTTGAGAGCGAATACAATGCAAAAATTTCATTGGTTTCTAAATCAGAAGCCGAAGTGATGCAAAATTTGTTCAAAGATTCAATACAAATCGCTATATTGACTAAAAAATTGAGTAAAGAAGACTCATTAAGATTTGTAAAGAAAAAATTATACCCAAAACAAACTCCGTTTGCTACCGATGCAATTGCATTAATATCTAATAAAAAAAATAACGACACTTTAATTGCACTACAAGATGTAGTTGATTTTATGCAAGGAAAAACCAATAACAAAATCAAAGGTTTGGTATTTGACAATCCAAATTCGAGTACAATGCGCTATTTTAATGAACTTTCAGGATTGAAAACCAATCCCGAAAAAGGCATTTTTTCATTTAAAACCAACCAAGAAGTTATTAAATATGTTTCAGAAAATGCTGGTATGATTGGTGTTGTTGGTGTAAATTGGTTAATGCAACCAACAGAAGCTGTCGAGAAATTTAAACAAAATATTAATATTCTTAATGTTAAAAGTTTAAAAGGAAATGACTATTTTTACCCGAGTCAAAACAACATAGCCGAAAAAACATATCCTTTGGCACGTGATTTGTATATTATTAATTGTCAACCTTTTTCTGGACTCGGAATTGGTTTTGCATCATTCATTGCAGGAGAACGTGGACAAAGAATAATTTTAAAATCTGGTTTATTGCCAGTTAGAGTTCCTGGAAGAAATATTCAGGTTAAAAAATAAATTAATAAATCGAATAATTATATTAAAATGAACAAGTTCAAAATTTTTACAGTTGCATTGATTAGTTCAGCATCATTTGTAAACGCTCAAGAAATTGGCGAATCAAAAAAAACAATCGATGCAGAGCAATTCGAGAAAGCAAAAACAATGCTTAAATCAATTATGGCGTCTCAACCAACAAACGGCGAAGCTCCATTTTTATTAGGAAATATATATTTGTCTCAGAATTATGTCGATTCAGCCAAAGTTGTTTACCAAAAAGGTTTGACAACCAAAGAATTTGCTCATTACAATAACATCGGAATGGGACAAATCGATCTTGATAATAGTAATTCTGCAGGAGCGCAAGCAAACTTTGCGCTTGCAACCAAAAACATCAAAAAGAAAGATTTACAAGAATATATTTATATAGCTAGAGCCTATATGTCATCGGACAAACCAGATTATAAAGCAGCAATTGCTATTTTAGAAAAAGCTAAACTTGTCAATTTTCAAGATCCACAAGTTTTATTGGCACTTGGCGATGCTTATTTTGGAGACAAAAATCAGAACGATTCTTATAAATCATACCGTGACGCTTTTACTGCTGACCCAACTTTAATTAGAGCAAAAGTAAAACTAGGAGTTTTGTTAAAAGGCGCACAAGTATTTGACAAAGCAGTTGAATCTTACAATGGCGTAGTAGCAACAAACCCAAATTATGGTCCAGTTTACCGTGAATTGGCAGAAACTTATTATTTATGGGGAAATAAAGACGCCAAAAACTACAAAGATTATAACCAAAAAGCCTTAGGTTTTTATGAAAAATATATGAGTTTAACTGATTATTCTTTAACTTCAAGAATGCGCCACGCCGATTTTTTGATTCTTGCAAAAGATTATGTAGCACTTGAAAAAGAAGCTAACGAAATGCAAAAAATTGCAGGAATCAACCCAAGAATTATGCGTTATTTAGGTTATGCAGCCTATCAAAATGGAAATACTGATGTAGCAATTAAATCGTTAGAAGAATTTTTAGCCAATCCAAATTCTAAGAAAATACCACGTGATTCTTTCGTTCTTGGTCAAGCCAAAATGAAAAAAGCAACTGGAGCTGATGGTAAAATTACTGATGTTGCTAAATTCAATGAAGCAATTACTATCTTCAAAACTTCGATTGTAGATGAACCAAAACTTGCCGAAGAAATTAACGAAATTGGAAGCGCACTTTTCAAACAAAAAAGTTACGACCAAGCAGCAACAGTTTTTGAAATTGCAACAAGTAATAAAGAATCTAAGAATTATGCCGAAGACAATATTTATTATGGCTATTCAATTTATTATGGTTACGACAAAACCAAACCAAACTTGCCAGCTCTAGACAAAGCAGACGCGGCGTTTACGGTAGCAATAGAAAGCTATCCAACTGTTCCAGCCTACAGATATTTTAAAGCAAAAATTAATGATTTGCTTGAAAAAGATGATATTATGGCAAAATCTTATCAAGATTACATCGATACGTCTACAGCTAAAGGTCCAGAAGAATTAGCAAAAAACAAAACCAAAATAATTGAAGCTTACAACAATATGGGTGCATTTTACGCATTTACCGACAAAGTAAAAGCAAAAGAAATGTGGACAAAAGCTTTAGAATTAGATCCAGCAAATGCTTATGCAACCGAATCTATTTCGGCTTTGAGTGGCATTAAAATTACACAACCAAAAGTTGTACCACCAACCAAAGTTGAGCCTACACCTAAAAAAAAAAGCTAAAAAAGGCAAAAAAATAAAATGATTTTAAAAACCGATACTTGAAAAAGATATCGGTTTTTTTTGGAACGAATGTTTGGGCATTTTTATAATGGCAATTCCCGCTGTCTTGCCATATCTTTCTTGCTGAACACCAGCAAGAAAGGATATTTGCAAACATCGGGGTTAATCAATAAAGTTTTTCGCATTTTCAGGAATGTTTTTCAATAACAATAACGATTTCAAAAATCAATTTCAAAAATCAACTTCAAAAATCAACTTCAATTTCAAAAATTTAATTACAAAACTCTATCCCGAAACTTTGGGAATAAACTCTATGTTGAAAAAAAGTTTAATTTGAAATGCGCAACCTGCAATTTGCTTTCTGAAACTTGAAACCTTAAACTTGAATTCTGCAATCTAAATTCCTATCTTTGCAAAATGTTATCAAAAGAAATACAAACTGCCGTAGAAAAAGGCACAATGCTTCCGTTAATGGAGGAGTTTTACACCATTCAAGGCGAAGGTTATCACACCGGAACAGCTGCATATTTTATTAGAATTGGCGGTTGCGATGTAGGTTGTCATTGGTGCGATGTCAAAGAAAGTTGGAATGCTGAACTGCATCCACCAACCCACATTGGACAAATTGTCGAAAATGCATCCAAATATTCGAAAACTATAGTCATAACTGGAGGAGAACCATTAACTTGGAATATGACTGAATTGACAAGCTTACTAAAAAAACAAAAACTAAGTGTTCATATCGAAACTTCTGGAGCCTATCCATTAACAGGTTCTTGGGATTGGATTTGTCTTTCTCCAAAGAAAAATAAATTGCCAACACAAACTGTTTATGACAATGCAAATGAACTTAAAGTGATTATCTACAACAAACACGATTTTATTTTTGCAGAAGAACAAGCCGAAAAAGTCAACAAAAATGCAATTTTATTCTTACAACCAGAATGGAGCAAAAAAGAAGAAATGACTCCACTAATTGTAGATTATGTGATGGATAATCCAAAATGGAGGGTTTCGTTACAGACACATAAATACTTGAATATTCCTTAATTCCACAATCACTTTAATTTCAAAAACTAAATTAATTAGAATTATTTAACTTTTTTGAATTTCATGTAGATATTTTCATTATTTTTAACAATAATTTTAAATATATTAATGTGAAGAAATTTTTATTCTTGATTGTTATTTTTAATTTTTTAGTTTTGTCCCAAACAGCTAAAGCCCAAACAACACCATTATTGTTTAATGAGGTTACACTTGTTCCAATTTTTATTGGTGGACAGGCAAAATTAAATGAATTTGTTTCTCAAAACTTCATAACACCTGATATAGAAGGAATTACTGGATTAATAAAAATTAGTTTTATAATAGAAATTGATGGAAGTTTGACAAATATTAAAATCACACAAAACTTAGGTAGTGAATTCGAATCGGCAGCAAAAAATGTTTTCCTTAAATCACCAAAATGGATTCCTGGAGAACTAAATGGGGAAAAAGTCAGAGTTTTGATGAATTATCCTATAAATATTAGGTAAAATTAATTTATTTTTTGATTTTATTTGAATTTAGTGTTAAAAAAATATAAAATCTACATCTCGAAGTCGATTTCGTCGATAATATTTAGAATTAAACGGTGTTTTAATTAATTTTTTATTTTTATAATAAAATTTATATCTATTGTTTAAAAATAATAATTTTTTTGAATTTTTTAGCAAAAAAATCATTTTATTTGTATTCTAATTTTTTTTAATAACGATTATTGTTTAGTTTTAATTATTCAATATAAATCGAATAAAAAATGATAAAAATTATATTTTTATTAATTGCTTTATTTTCGCTTCAAAATATTTCAGCTCAAGATGCTGTTTATCAAGCACCTTCGCTTGGATCGGCTTTGCCTTATGAAACAGTTGAAGTAAAACCTGAGTATAATGGAGGTTATATTGCTTTTGTAAAATTTATTGCATCAAATTTCGTTTTACCCGAAGTTGATAGTTTGTCTGGAGCTGTAAAAGTTACATTTGTTATAGATACCAACGGAAAAATTGACAACATAAAAGTTATTCAAGATTTAGGTGAAGGAACTGGCGAAGAAGCTGTTAGGGTTTTGAAAACTTGTCCAAATTGGACACCAGGAGAACAAGAAGGCAAAAAAGTAAAAGTTTTAATGAATATTCCAATAAATTTAAAAATCTAATGTGAAATTTTGGCTAAATAATCAAAATTTTCTCCTTCAAGAATTTTCTCACATTGCAATCCTATTGAATTTACAGCATTTTGCAAAATCTTATAATCTAAATACAACCAAGGAAAAGCAATTTCTTTTTTCTTTTTGTATTTAATAGAAAATGTAATTTCTCCGTAATATTGATTTGATTTTTTGACATCTTCTAATTCCTCATCATCAAACATATAAATCAAGTCAGACGAATCAATTAAAACTTGGCCATTTTCATTCAATAAAGATTTCAATTTTTGTAAGTATTTTGAAGTTTCTGATAAAGTTCCAAAAATTCCAGTTCCGTTCATTAATAATAAAATCGTATCGAATTTTTCTGTGTGAGTATCTAAATCTAAAACATTTTGAACTTTGGCATTTTTCAAACCACGAAGTTGACAAGCTTTAATTGCATTTTCAGATATATCGATCGAAGTTACTTCTAGATTCATTTCATTTTCAAGATATAAAGAATGACTTCCTGCGCCACAACCTATATCAAGAATTTTTCCAAAACACATATTTAAAGCTTTTTGTTCTATTTTTGGCATTTCTGCAAATGAACGAAATAAATATTCGACTGACATTTCATCTTCATCAGAAATAGAAGTTTCTGTAATCAAATTCTCTGGCGAATTATTTGTTTGATAGTCAAGAATTGCTTTGCCGAATAGATCTTTCATAATATTTTTGTTTCAGGTTTAAAGTTTCAGGTTCGAAAAAGTTGTAAATTTGCATACAAAACAACTTGAAAATAAAAACTTGAAACCTAATTTAAACGAAATTGTAAAACTTGCCAAAGATACTCATATCGAAAACAAAAAGTATTTTGTTAAGTTAAAAAATAAACCGCCAAAAAATTTGGACTACATCATGCAAGACTTGCACAATGCCGAATTCAAGAAGACCAATTGTCTTGATTGTGCCAATTGTTGCAAAACTACTGGACCGCTTTTTACCGATGCCGATATTGAACGGATTTCAAAACATTTGCGACAAAAGCCACAACAATTTATTGACCAATATTTGAAAGTTGATGAAGATAAAGATTATGTTTTAAAACAAGTTCCTTGTAGTTTTTTGGACCAAGACAATTCCTGTTTTATATACGATGTTCGACCAAAAGCTTGTAGAGAATTTCCACATACGGATAGAAAAAAATTCAATCAAATAACTGATTTGACTTTATTGAATCTTGCCATTTGCCCTGCTGCTTTTAATATTGTTGAAAAAATGAAGTTGAAATTGCCATTGTAAATTTTATAAATAAATAATGAAAATCCTTAAAAGAACATTTTTAACTCTAATTATTTTAACCGCAATTTTGGCAATTGCTTTTTTCGTTTATTCACAATATCAAAAACCTATTTATGAAGGTAAATTGCAATTGAAAAACATTAGAAAAAACACAGATGTTTATTTCGATGACTACGGAATTCCACATATTTATGCAGAAAACCAAAAAGATGCAATGATTACTTTAGGTTATATTCATGCTCAAGATAGACTTTGGCAAATGGAATTATTGAGAAGAATTGCACCCGGAAGATTGTCTGAAATATTTGGAACTCGAGCTTTAAAAAATGATATGTTTTTTATAGGTTTAGGAATTGAAGAAGCCTCAGAAAAAGCTGTTGCTGAATTAGATAAAAACGGAGAACCATACAAAATGGCAATTGCCTATTTAGACGGTTTGAACCAATATATCGAAAACGGAAAAACGCCAATCGAATTTTCAATTCTTGGTATTGAAAAACAAAAATTCACTCTAAAAGATGTATATAATACTTTTGGATTTATGGCTTTTAGTTTTGCAATGGCACAAAAAACCGATCCCTTATTAACAGATATTCGCAATCAATTTGGTGAGAACTATTTGAAAGATTTAGGCGTAAATTATGAATACAATCCAAAAAGATTAAAAATCACAAAAGAACAATCAGAACAATATATTGAAATTTCGAAATCAGTAACCGAATTAATGGAAAAATCTCCAGTTGCTCCATTTATTGGAAGTAATTCTTGGGTAATTTCAGGCAACAAAACCAAATCTGGAAAAGTAATTTTTGCCAACGATCCACACATTGAGTTCTCGCAACCCGGAACCTGGTTCGAGGCTCATGTTACTTGTCCAGATTACGAAATTTATGGTTATTATGTAGCAGGAACACCATTTCCACTTTTGGGACATAATCGAGAATATGCTTACGGAATGACAATGTTTGAAAACGATGATGCCGATTTTTTTCAAGAAGAAAATAATCCTAAAAACGAAAAGCAATACATAACTTCTACAGGTTTTTTAGATTATAAAACAAAAACAAAAATCATAAGAGTTAAAGATTCAACTTCGGTAAAATTAATTGTTAAAATAACAAATAACGGTCCAATAATTAATGATTTAATTACTAATTTTAATTCCAAAAAACCAGTTTCGCTTTCGTGGATATTCACCCAGCAACCAATCAAAATTCTGGAAACAACCTATGGATTGTGTCATTCTAAAAACATATCTGAATTCGAAAAAGCAGTTTCACAACTCGCAGCGCCAGGATTAAATATTATGTATGGCGATGCAAAAAATAATGTAGCTTGGTTCACAACAGGCAAACTTTATAAAATGGAAAAAGGAGTTAATCCAAATTTTATTTTAGACGGAACAAACGCAATCGATAATAAGAAAACCTTTATTACATTTGATGAATATCCTAAATCCATCAATCCAAAAACCAACTATGTATATTCGTCAAATAATATGCCCGAAGCCATAAACGGTTATGATTATCCAGGTTATTATTTACCAGAAGATCGAGCAAACAGAATAGAAAGTTTGTTAATTGCTAAATCTAATTGGGAAAAAACATCAGCAAGCGAGATGATTACTGATAATGTTTCGTCAACAGCAACTTATATTTCAAGTAATTTTATATCCTATTTGAATAAAAAAGGCCTTTCGACAAATGAGAATCAAGCTATTAAAATTTTAGAAACTTGGAATGGTTCGCACAATCTTGATGATATTGCACCGACAATTTACAACAAATGGATTTATTTTTATTTAAAAAACACTTTCGAAGACGAATTGGGCAAAATTTCTTTCAATCAATTGTTGCAAACTCATCTTGTAAAACAAATTATTGGCAACCAATCCAAAATCGAAAATTCGCCTTGGTGGGATAACTCAATAACCAAAAACAAGATAGAAAACCGTCAAGAAATTTTCAATTTATCGTTAAAACAAGCCGTTTTAAGTTTAGAAAAACAATTAGGAAATAATATTAATACTTGGACCTGGAATCGGGTTCATAAATTAGAAGTTAAGCATCCGTTAGGAACTGTTGCTTTATTAAACCCAATATTCGGAAGTGGTATTTTTGATATTGCTGGATCAAATGAAGTCATTAATAATAACATGTTTACATACAATGATAACGAAATTAACAATGTAAAAGGTGGACCATCGACACGAAGAATTATCGATTTTTCAGATATTGAAAATAGTTTGAGTATTTTGCCAACTGGTAATTCTGGAAATCCTTTTAGTAAACATTATAATGACCAAGCAGAAATGTTTGTAGCTGGAAAATTTAGAAAAATGAAAATGAATAAGTCCGAAATAATAAAAACATCTAAACATTTGGTTTTTAAACGATGAATTTAGCGTTTTGTCGGTTGTCTTTTAAAAAGATTTTATTTTTTTATTGATTTTTACCTATTATCTATTATTTTTGTCATATAATTAATTATATAAAAATATTATAATGAAAAATTTAAAACTACTAAAAATTAAATACTTATTTATTTTATTTTTATTTATAACTTTATCTTTAAAAAGCTACTCAAATACCTTGTTTGGTGGTATCGAAATTGGAAGTAAAGGTGTTAAAATAACAATATTAGATGTTGAGAACGTAAAAAAAAATATTTTTACATTAAAAGAATTTTGGACAGAAAACGTTGGGATTGCCAAAGGAATTTCTGTAGATGGAAATCTTGCATTAGAAGATATTGATGCAGCTACAAAAATTGTATTAGATAATTATTTATTATTAATAAGTAAATATAAAGTCGAAAATCAAAATATTTTTATTGTCGCTTCTTCTGGAGTTGGAATGGCAAAAAATACTGATGTTTTGGCTAATAAAATTAAAGAATTAACAAAAAAAGAATTAGATATAATATCTTCAAAGCTAGAATCTAAACTTATGTTTAGAGGTAGTATTACAAAAAAGTTTTACTTAAATTCAATTCTTTTAGATATTGGAGGTGGTAATACAAAAGGTGGTTATGTAGAATTAAAGAATGAAGATATTAATGTATTTTATCCTTTTAATTTGAATTTAGGAACAGTAACGCTTACTGAAAAGATTACTAAATCAATGAAAGATAAAAACAATACTCAAGAATTTATTGATAAATTATTTAGCTATAACAATCAATTGAATGACGAAGTAAAAAATATGTTTCTTGAACGTCCTGAGTTTAAAGATAAAACTAATATCTATATGACAGGCGGAGCTGTTTGGGCTTTTTTTACATTGTCTGAAAATTTTGCAGTAGAAAATTTTTCTGAATTTACTTATGAAGATGTTCAGTATTATGATGCAGTTTTAAAAAATAATTTCAAAAAATTTAGTGATTTAGCAGAAAACAATAAAGAAATAGCAAGGGTTTTAAAAACTTATAATCAAAAAAATTTAATTGCAGCTAATGCTATTTTAATGAGATCTTTAGAGAACTTGACTGACTTAGAAAATAAAAAATTGTTTTTTGTAAAACAAGGACAAATTGCTTGGTTACTGTCTTATGTAGCTGACTCTGCAAGAGGCGCTAAAGTCATTTATTAAATATATTCAATGAAAAAAATTAAGTTTTTTTATTTTCTGATTGTTTTATTGTTAAATCTAAATTCATTTGGACAAGATTTATATGGTGGCATCGAAATTGGTAGTCAAGGAATAAAATGTTCGATTATTCAAATTAATAATATTAAAACAGAAAGCTATGTTTCAAAGGAATTTTGGACTACAAATATAGGATTAGCAAAAAACCTAAGTAAAAACAGACAATTAGAAGAGGCTAAAATTGATGAAGCTGTAAAAGTTGTCGTTGCAGATTTTGAAAGAATGCAAAACGAATTCAAAATTAAAATTGGTGATATTTATATTGTAGCGTCATCAGGAGTTAAAGTAGCAACAAATATTGAAACTTTAATAGATAAAATTAGAGATATTACAATGAAAAACGTCAATGTTATATCTGTTGCAACTGAATCTAAATTGTTATTGAGAGGTTGCGTTCCAGAAAAAAACTTTATGAATTCACTAATTATTGATATTGGTGGAAACAATATTAAAGGCGGTTTCGTTACAGACAACAAAAACAAGAATATTACTTTTGCACCAATAAATTTAAACTTTGGTACTGTTTCTTTTTCTGAACTTCTAAACCAGAAATCAGGAAATAAATTAAAAATAGAGCCTTTTATCGAAGAGATTTTTAATTATATACCCACTTTAGACAAACAAATTATTGAGATGTTAAATCAAAATGATTTGTGCAAAAGCAAAGAAAATATTTATTTAACAGGTGGTGCACCTTGGGCTTTTTGTATGATGGACATTGCAGTTGTTAATGATGACTATAATGAGTTTACTTTTTTGGATCTTCAGAACTATAATGCGACTCTGAAAAACAATTTCGAAAGTTATGAAAAATCATCAGAAACTAACAAAAATGTTGCTCAAGTTCTAAAAACATACAACAGACGACAATTATTAGCCGCAAATACATTGCTAATGTCAACTTTAGAAAACATAGGAAATTTAGAAAACAAAAAAATATATTATTCTAAATATGGTCAAATCGCTTGGTTAAAATCATATGTATTAGATGCAGTAAATGGAATTAAATTTCCATACGAAAACTAATAATTATTTAAATTTTCGATAATTTCGTTGGCTTTAACTTTTATTTTATATAACTCTTCGGGTTGCATTTTGGCTAACATGTTCATCATCATACCCATTCGTTGGTTTCCTTTGAAATATTCTTTCTTTTCATCGAGAAAATTCCAATATAAAGAATTGAATGGACAAGCTTTTTCTCCAAATTTTTCTTTCACATTATAATGACATTTCGCACAATTATTACTCATTTTATTGATATAACTGCCCGAAGAAACATAAGGCTTTGTGGCAATAATTCCGCCGTCTGCATATTGGCTCATACCTCTTGTATTTGGCATTTCGACCCATTCAATAGCATCAATATAAACACCCAAATACCAGGCGTCGACCTCATCAGGGTGGATTTGTGTGAGCAAAGTAAAATTCCCAATGACCATCAATCGTTGAATGTGATGCGCATAAGCTTCGTCCAGACTTTGAGAAATTGCTTTTTCTAAACAATTCATTTTTGTATTGCCATTCCAGAAAAAATCGGGCAACTTATTGGTATTTTGCAAATGATTTTTCTGAGCATAATTTGGCATTTCTTTCCAATAAATTCCTCGAATATATTCACGCCAACCTAGTATTTGACGAACAAAACCTTCTACTTGTGAAATTGATATGTCATCTGTATTTTGATGATAAAATTCAACAACAGCACTTACAACTTCGGTTGGCGAAAGCATTTTAGAATTCATAGCAAATGACAATCTAGAATGAAAAAGAAATTTTTCATCAGTATGCATTGCATCTTCATAATCTCCAAAATGTACTAATAAGTTTTTGCAGAAATAATCTAATACTTCAAGACATTCTAATCTAGAAGTTGGCCAAACGAATTTATTTATATTTCCAAATGTTTTGATTCCAGCTTTTTCGATTTCTGATATAATTTCTGAAACATTTATATCAAAATTCTTTTCTTTTGGAATAGGTACTTGACCCGAATATTTTTTTCTATTGTCGTGGTCAAAATTCCACTGATTGCCTTCTGGAGTTGAACCCACCATCATGACTTGGTGTTTTTTACGCATCATTCGATAAAAATTTTCCATCAAAAGCAATTTTTTGCCTTCAAAAAAATCTTGTAATTCAAATCTTGTGGTATAAAAATGTTCTGTATCAAATGCTTCTGATTTTACATTCAACTTAGAACAAATTGTTTTGAGTTGTTCGTCCAATCGATATTCGTCTGGTAATTGGTATTCGAATTTATCAATTTTATGTTTTTCAATGCTTTGAAAAATCAATTTTCGCAAATCTTGTGGATTATCTGTATTAGATATTTGGTAATAATCTACTAGATGATTTTTGGATTTCAAATCATTTGCAAAATTGCGCATCGACAAGAAAAATGCTACAACTTTCTGAATATGATGTTTTACATAATCGGTTTCTTGGCGCATTTCTGCCATTAAGTAAACGGTGTTTTCATTTGATTTTTCGAACCAAGAATGTTGCGAGTTGAGTTGATCGCCAAGAATTAATCGTAATGTTTTCATAAATATTTAGCCACGAGTTTCACGAATTGGCACGAATTAAGTTATTTTTCTAATTTATTTATTGAATGATTTTGTAGCGACATTAACTCGAGCATACTCAAAACGGTCAATTAATTTTGGTAAACAATATCCATCAAGACCATTTATTGTTACAACATTGGCTTTGTCGAGTTGCAACCAACCATCATTATGTTCCAGATTTTCTTCATAAAAAATATTTTCGATTGCTGCAATAATATGGATTGTGTCGTTTTCTGAAATGTAGTATTCATTCAAATATTTACAAAGCAATTGCACTGGTGCATTTTTTACAAATGGAAAATCAATTTCTGGTTTGTATTCTACTTCAAGATTAGTTTTATCAAATTCTGATATTTCGGCACCATAATTTGCTGAAGTATGATGTGCATCAATTATATTTTCGGAAGTAATATGGTTGACTGTAAAAAATCCAGTTTCCTTAATATTCTTGTAAGTATCTCTTGGAACTGTAGTTGGTCTAATTATAAAACCCAACATAGCAGGATTGCTTCCTAAGTGAGTTATACTCGAAAAAATTGCTAAATTTTCAATTTTATCAACTGATTGAGTTGCAATTAAATTAGCAGATTTATATCCTGTACAAGAATTTATTAAATTTAATCTTCTGACTTTTTCCATTGCAGAAATTGCTTCTTTTGAAATACGTATCATTTTGAAATTGATTTTTACAAAGGTAGCATTTGTTTAAGTAAATTCAAAATTTGTTAAACAAAAAATCCTTTCATTTCTGAAAGGATTCTGGTTATTATATTTTAAAATATTATAAGATCAACATTGCGTCTCCATAAGAATAAAATTTATATTCTTCTTTAATTGCTTCTGCATAAGCTTCTTTCATTAAATCGTGACCACAAAAAGCCGAAATCATCATCATTAACGTTGATTTTGGTGTGTGAAAATTGGTTATCATGCAAGTAGCTAAACTAAAATCGTGTGGAGGAAATATAAATTTGTTAGTCCAACCATCAAAAGTATTTAATGTTCTTTGAGACGATACTGCACTTTCAATTGCTCGCATTGAAGTTGTTCCTACAGCACAAATTTGGCTTTTTCTAGCTTTCGCAGCATTTACAATATCACAAGCTTTTTGTGTGATTTTAAGTTCTTCTGAATCCATTTTATGTTTAGACAAATCTTCAACCTCAACTGGATTGAATGTTCCAAGACCAACATGCAAAGTTACTTCTGCAAACTGCACACCTTTAATTTCTAAACGTTTCATTAAATGTTTAGAAAAGTGCAATCCAGCAGTTGGTGCTGCAACTGCTCCTTCTTCTTTTGCATAAATTGTTTGGTAACGTTCTTTATCGTCTTCGTTTACTTCACGATTGATGTATTTTGGAATTGGCGTTTCGCCTAATTCTGTCAATTTATTTCTAAATTCTTCGTACGAACCATCATATAAAAAACGTAATGTTCTTCCACGTGATGTTGTATTATCTATAACTTCGGCAACTAACGAGTCATCATCGCCAAAATATAATTTGTTTCCGATTCTGATTTTTCGAGCTGGATCAACCAAAACGTCCCAGAGTCTTTGTTCTGCATTGAGTTCACGTAGCAAAAAAACTTCGATTCTTGCTCCTGTTTTTTCTTTGTTGCCGTACAATCTTGCTGGAAAAACTTTAGTGTTATTTAATATAAAAACATCTCCATCATCGAAATAATCAATAATATCTTTGAACATTTTATGTTCGATAGTATTTTTCTTTCTATCGACAACCATTAAACGAGATTCGTCACGGTTTTCGGCTGGATATTCTGCAAGAAGTTCTTTAGGTAAATCAAATTGGAATTGAGATAATTTCATTTTTTATGTTTAGGATTTCATGATTTATATTTTAGAACATTATTTCTTAAAATTAAATCGTTTGCAAATATACGATTGTGAGATAGGCGTTGTCAAGTGTTTTGATGTTTATTTTTAAAATTAATGTATTGATTATAAGTCACGATGCTTATTTAAGATATTTTAAAACCAATTGATTCTAAATCTTTCCAAAAATTCGGATATGATTTTGATACAACGTCAGCATTTTCAATAATTAAATCGATTTTTGATGCTAATGGAGCAAAGGCCATTGCCATTCGATGGTCTTGATAAGTTTTAATAGTAACATTAGGAATTATTTTTGATGCAATTTCTAATGTCAAACTATCGTTTGATACCGAAATTGACGCTCCTAATTTTGATAATTCGGTTTCTAAAGCTAATAATCTATCGGTTTCTTTAATTTTTAAAGTATGTAAACCCGAAAGATGGCAACCAATTCCTAATCCGAAACAAGTTACAACAATGGTCTGTGCAATATCTGGAGAAGATTGCAGATTGTAGATTAATGATTTTTGATTTTTGATTTCAAATTTTCGTAAAATGATAGAATTATCATTGAAAACAGTTTCTACTCCAAAATCTTTATAAATTTCTGATAAAATAGAATCGCCTTGCAAGCTATTTTCTTTAAAATAAGATAATTTTATTTCGGTTCCGATTTCGGACAATGCAATTATAGAATAAAAATAAGATGCTGACGACCAGTCGCTTTCGATTATAGATTGCTTATTAACGATTACTGATTTGTGATTTACTTTGATTATATTTTTTTCAAAACTTGTTTCAACTCCAATTTCGTTTAATAATGCCAATGTCATTTTTATATATGAAACAGATGTAATTTCGCCAATTAAAGTCAATTCTATTCCATTTTCGAGTTTTGGAGCGATTAATAAAAGTGCCGAGATGTATTGACTACTCACATTTGCTGGAAGCGAAACTTTGTTTTTGGTTATTTTTTTGCCCCAAATACTGAGTGGTGGATAACCATAATTATTAACATATTCGATATCTGCGCCTAATTGTTTTAGAGCATCGACCAAAACCGAAATTGGTCTTTCTTGCATTCTCGATGAACCAGTTAACACAACTTCTTGACCTTCGTTTTGAGCAAAATAAGCAGTTAAAAATCGCATTGCTGTTCCAGCGTGATGAATATCAATGGGTTGTGAGTTGTGAGTTGTGGGTTGTGGGTTTACTAGTAATGCTTTTGTCATTACTTCAGAATCGTCAGAATTCGAAGTATTTTCAATCGAAATATTTGGGTATAATGCCTGCAAAAGCAATAATCTGTTGGTTTCGGATTTGCTTCCAGAAATGCTGATTTCAGATTTCGGGTTACAAGTTGAATGTTTTAATTTTAAATCCATATTTTTTTGTTACACAGAGATTCACAGAGAAAAAAAAATTTCAAAGGGTTTATTTTAATTTTTTATTATTCTGATGGCGGTCATGATCTCGATTGGTTTTTAGATCTAATTTCTTATCAAATGCCTCTTGCAAATCGATTCCGGTTTGGTTGGCGAGACATAAAACTACGAAAACTACATCGGCTAATTCTTCGCCAAGAACTTTATTTTTATCTGATTCTTTTTCGGATTGTTCGCCATAACGACGTGCAATGATCCGTGCAACTTCGCCAACTTCTTCGGTTAGTTGCGCCATATTGGTTAGTTCATTAAAATAGCGAACGCCGTGGGTTTTTATCCAGTTATCGACTTCGAGTTGGGCGTTTTTTAGGTTCATTGGTTGACTATTTTTAAAAGTAATTTTATTTTGTGAAATGACAATCTTCACTCCATTTTTTTGGATTATTTATAATGTAATTCTTAATTCGATGGTATTCATCATCGTTTCGGATAATGTGATCGTGAAAACGCTCTTGCCAATTTGAAACTCCTTTAGAATTTCTTAATTCATTGATTCCACGTGATGAAAACGTTTTTAATGCGCGAATAAATTCGAAAACGCCATGGATTTTTAATTCTTTTATTTCTATTTCTAAATTATCGATTGAATTATCGATTGGATTATCGATTGGATTATCGATTAGATTATCGATTGGATTATCGATTGGATTATCGATTGAATTATCGATTGAATTATCGATTGGATTATCGATTGGATTATCGATTGGATTATTGATTGAATTATCGATTGAATTATCGATTGAATTATCGATTGGATTATCGATTGGATTATCGATTGCAGTACAGACGGGTTTGAAACCCGTCTCTACGTGTGAATCGGGCGCAATTAATTCAATCGATTCTATTATACAATGAATATGATTTGGCATAATTTGAAACGCATCTAAAACAACATTCGAATAATGATTGGGCAAATCGAACCAACATTTT
>JAYTMQ010000019.1:0-57224 GCA_043728355.1 Bacteroidota bacterium | reverse complement strand
TCTAGTCAAAATAACTCGACTGTAATTAGTAATGTTAGTTTTAATGATGATTTAAAAAGTTTAAAAATTGACAAAACATCAAATTTTATTGGACATTTTAAAAAATCAGAACAAAACGATAAATTAGAGTTTTATGATTATGTAAATGAAGACCATACAAAATATGGAACAGAAACTGCAATAGATTTAGCTCCAAGTAAACGTGATCGTGCTAAATACACAACCCAATATGACGCTTTGATTCAAGGTTTTAAAGAAAAACAAAAAGAAGAATTAAAAAAATCAGCAACAGACGACTATGGTTTTGAAGTTGATGATTATAAATTCGAAATTAAATCAAATGGTCGATTTGGCAGCAATACACCTTTTACGTACAATGAAAATTTTGTAATAAAAAATAATTTAATCAAAAAAGCTGGTGAAAATCTAATTTTCGAAATTGGCAAATTGCTTAGCTCACAAATCGAAATTGACAAAAAAGAAAAAGACCGTAAAAACAACGTTTATTTGTCTTTTCCTAGAAGTTTTGATAATGAAATTATCTTTGAAATTCCAACTGGCTATTCTATTTCTGGACTCGAAAAATTAAATAAGAAAATCGAAAACGAAACTGGATTGTTCACAAGTTCGGCTGTAATAACTGGAAATAAATTAATTGTTAAAACAAAAAAACAATACAATAATTATTTTGAACCAAACAAAAATTGGTCTAAAATGATAGATTTTCTTGATGGAGCCTATCAATTTACACAAGAAAAAATATTTTTGAAGAAAAATTAATATTCAAAAACTTCAATTTTTAAATCCAAATTTCAATCTTAAATTTGAAATTTGGATTTTTTGTTTAAAATAAAATATCAACCTGATTGTTTAATTGGTCCATATAATAATCTATTTTGCGAATTGCTTTATTGAAAAACAAATTTTGTTCTTTGATTCCTGACGAATTCAATGGTTTAGAATTCAAAATTTGTTGATTGAACCACTTGTGAACATTTTGGCAACTTTCTTGATTATCAGTAATAAAATAACCAAGTAAAGTATAAGGAATGAACATTGTGAGCTTTTTATCAGACTCAAACAACAAATTATTATTCAACAAAACCAACTCATTATAAAATAGTAGAAATTTAGAATTAGGTTGACTTGATTTGTCTTTAATCGATAATATAATTCGTTTTAAATCTTTGAAAAGTGCGTTGGCTGATTTAAAGTTCAATAATCCAGATTCATAAAAATACAAAATTTGTTGCAAACTGCTGTTGATAGTTGTATCGTTCCAAACTTCTTTTACAGCAACATTTTCATAAGCTTTTTTGAGTTTTGATGAATGTTCAAGAAACAATTCGTCGATTACAAAATCTTCGAATTTTATTTCAGAAATATCAGGATTTAATAGTTTTAACCAAACAAAAGCTTTGAATTTTGACAATATTGTACCTTCCATAAAATAAAAAAGCGGAATATCTTTGGCGGAATAATACAAAACCGAATTGGGCAAACTCGTTAATTGTTCGATTTGAATAGCTGAATTCTTAAAATATTGCAACATATCTTTTAATGAAGATATTTCGATGGTTTTTTCGACAATAATTTTCTCTTTCTGAAAAAATAAATTATCCATCGAAATATTAAAATGTTTGGACAACTGAATCGTTTCGTCAATCGAGAATTTACTTTTTCCAGAAACACGTCGATGAGCAGCATCATAACTAATATTCAAAACCGAAGCGATTTCGTCGTTAATCGATTCTTTTTCAAGCAATTGTTTTCTAATTTGTTTTAATAATACCTCTTGATTATTCATATTTTTTGTGATTATCACAAATATAGAAATTTATTTTATTATTTATCGCCAATTTATACTTTAAAATCGCAATATGTTTGCAGTGTTAATTTTAAATAAATAGAAAATATGAAAAATAAAGTTTTATTAATAGCGATGATTTTTTCGGTTTTTGGTTTTTCTCAGGATACTTTGAAAATCGCAACAGATACATTAGAAACTAGAATATTTAGCTTCACACCAAGAAGTAAAAAAGTTTCAAAAGTAAATGGTTTGACTTTTGGACTTGGAGTAAATTGCTTACTTGACGATAATAGTTCAATTAAAAAAATAAACGGAATTAATATTGAGGTTAATCCAGTTTCGCTTTTGGTAGTTCTATTTGCCGATCCAGATAAAGTAAGTTGGACTGGCAATGCAGACTTTGTATTAAATGGTTTGAATATTAGTTCAGGAACTAATAATAATGCAATTATTAATGGAATGAATATTTCATTATTTAATATTAGTAATACAAATAATGGCGTTTCAATTAACGGCTTTTATAATTATTCGAAAGATTTAAATGGTTTACATATTTCTGGTATTGCAAATTCTTGCGAGAATTCCAATGGATTGCTCATGGCAATAATTAACAATTCTGATATCTTAAAAGGTATACAAATCGGTGGATTCAATAAGTCTGTAGATTCAAAAGGTTTACAAATTGGCTTATATAATAAATCTGTTAATCATATAGGAATTCAAATAGGATTATTCAATTTTACTAATAAAATGAAAGGATTGCAATTGGGTTTTTGGAATATTAACGGCAAAAGATCAATGCCATTTTTAAATTTTTAATTTATGAAAAAGCTATTTATTCTGTTTTTGATATTCGTTTATACAAAAATAACAGCTCAAGATTTTAAAATTGATTCTACAAAATATGAAAGATTTAAAATCGAATATGGAATGTTGATTCCGTTGGGAAATCTAAAAGAAAAATTTGAAACTTCACACGAAATTGGCTTTTGGTATAGATCCAGAATTGCTCACAATGACCTATTAGACATTGGCTTTAGTTTGAATCTTCCATTCAATCCAAAAAGATTTAATTTTTATGGAAATGATTCAACTTTTAGAGTTAAAACAAAAGGTTTAAATGGAATGTTTGGTTTTAGAATGAATAAATTATACAAATTAAATCAAAAGATTACTTTAGAGTGGAAATCGTCAATTGGTTACAACTTTTTTATTTTTGATGATCTAGAAAATCGATTATATGACAAAAAAAATCCAACAAGTCAAGCAGAGGTTGACAAACAAAATGAGGAAGACAGAAAAAATAAAGTTATTAGAACAAAAAATACTTATTCAAAGGCATTGTCAAGTTTGTATTTAGGTCAAGGTTTTTCTTTAAATTACAAACAAATTGATTTGCAATGCAACTATAACTTCACACCATATAATTGGTTTTCAAAAAGAATAGATGACAGTTTTGGCAATAGTTCAATGTCAATAAGTACTTTTTATAAATTTTAAATTTAGTAAAAATGAAAAAACTAATAATAATATCAATGTTTATATGTTTTGGATTCTCACAAACTGCAAAACCCAAATTCGATTTTTTTGAAGCTACAGCTTTGCAAACTGGTTATGCTTATATTGGCAAAAATTATGGCTACTTAGGTTTTGATAAAAGAATCGACAACAGAAAAGATTGGATTTATGCGAATATTGGAGCAGGAACTTATATTTCGAAATTTGATGACAAAATGAAGTTTGTTCCAGAAATACATTCGAACATAACTTTTATGATTTTAATGTTTGATGTTTCGGCAACTACTAAAGCCGTAAATCCTAGCATTGGATTTAATTATAAAAACAGAATGATTATAAAATCGGGTTACAATTTTGCATACAAAAAAGACGATTTCGAAGGAATTACTTTTGGAATAAACATTAATTTTGGTTCGGACGATTATCATTCTTTGGAACCGATGAAGTTTTTTTAGAAAAACATTTCAAAAATATTTATATTTGTTAAAAATATTTATCAAATGACTTTAAAAGATTTCTTTTTACTCGCTGGCGAAAACCAAAATTACACAATTGCGTTTTTTGTAACAATTCCGATTTTGGCTTTTCTTGTCGGATTAATTGGTGGCACCAAAGACCATTTGTCGCCATACAAATATATTTATACGGTTTTGATTTACTTGATAAGTATTCCTGGGATTTTTGCAGTTGCATTGAGTATTTATAAATTTTTATTTCAGCGTGGCGACATTATGCAAACCGATTTATTGCTCCAAGTTTTGCCAATCGTGTCGTTAATAATCACAGTTTCTATAATGCGAAACAATATTAGTTTGGGTTTTATTCCTGGTTTTGATAAAATTTCTGGACTTTGGTTAATGCTTTTTGCAACAATGTTTTTTATGTGGTTTTTAGAAAAAATTCATATTGTGGTTTTTTCGTATTTGCCATTTCAGTATTTGCTAGGTATTTTTGGTGTCTTGTTTTTGGTAATTTATATGGGTTGGAAAAAATTTTCTGGGCAAAGAAATATTCAGTAAAACTTGACAATTAATTAACTGCTTCGATAAAATCTAGCTTAATATCATCCCAATTTTTTGAAAGTAAACAGTTTGGATCAAAATCTGAATCGGCATTATCAAAAAATGTAATTTGATTTTTAATTTGTTCCAATTCATCATTATAAGGATAACGTTGATTGAATAATGAAATCATTTCGTCAATCGATACTTTGTCAATAAAAAAGTGCAAATCCCAAAAATCTTTTTTACGTCCGCCTCTTAAAACTACATCCATTTTCATTGCAATGATTTCGTGTTGGGTTGCCATTCGAATATTATCTACAATTAATGGCTCAAAAATAAATTCATCAGTATAAAAAAAATCAATTTTTACAAATTCAGTGCTTGAATGACCAACTTCAACATAAGTTCCAAATGCTACATTCACAGTTGTTGTTCGATAATTACAATAATCATATTTGTTTTTTAAATAACTTTTTATTGCATCAAAGTCAATTGATCCATAAGCTGCATCAGTAAACATATCAATATCAACTGACATTCTGTGACCAATTTGTAAACTTAATGCTGTGCCACCAACTAATCTAAACGGATTAAAAAATGGTTCATTCATTAAATTTAATAAAACTTCTTTAAGAATGGGAGAAACAGTATTCCAATATAAATTTTTCATAATTGATGATTAATTTTCTGAACTCTTTGAGTTTCTTTTTTACCATAAAATCGTAAAATTTCATCTTTTTCGGAATTACTGCCACGAGAAAAAACTCTTTTAATAACTGCAATTTTCATTTGTTTCCAATCAATTTTATCAATAGTTGTGTCCCAAAATGTTACTTTTCTAAAAATTGATAAATCGGGTTTATAATCTTTATCGATTTTAGATTGCTTGATGTCATAAAAAACCTGCAAAGACATTAAATAGCCTTCGTCAAGATTAAGTTTTTCTTCGATCTTTAATGATAATTCTACATTCATTCGTCTTTTACCTTTGATTATTGCACCTAATGTTTGTGGATGTTCGTTAACAGAAATTGCAAATTGTCTTTGGTTTATTAATGCACTTTTCAAAAGTCGATTAATAATCAAACCAGGATGAATGCCTTTTATTTTTTCTAACGGGTATTTCATTTTACAAATGTAAACAATTTTGTTTATATTAAAAATCAAAAATACTCCCAAATTCAAAATTTAATTCGAATTCGAGAGTTTATGATTGTAAAAAGTTTGTTTAATTTTAGAAAAATTAAATTTCTATTTTATCAATCTTTTTCATTAATCTATCGGTTTCGGTCAGAGCTACAATAATTTTTTGATAATGAAAAATATCTTCAGTCGATAATTCTCTTCCTTTACGGTCTTTTAGCCATTTTTGTGCTGGTTGATAACCGCCAATATAGAAATTCCAGGCAACTTCGGGAACATTGGCAAAATATTGGTTTTCGTTAATATAAACGTTGCCTAAATCAACTTTGTCTTTAACAAAATTTGGTTTTATAACAATGTTATCGCCATCAATATTAAATTGTGTAATTCTTTTTTCGACAACATAGCTTTCTAGCAAATGTATTTGGCGTAACTCCGAACCCAACTTTGCCAAAGTTTGGAACTTTGGCAAAGTTTCTGGAAACGGAACACGTGGAAAATCTATTTTTAAAAATTCTTTGTATTTTTCTCTATAACTTGGCGAATGCAAAACGGCATAAATATAATCGAGAATGTCTATTGGAGCAAATGAAGTTGTAGGTTGTAGGTTTTGGGTTGTAGGTTTCTCGACAACAAACGGAATGCCTAATTTTTCGGCAATTTCGTTTACAATCTCCATTTTTAAATTAGGCGTTCGTGCTGTTTCTTCTAATAAACTTTTTTGGGTTGTGGTTTCTGGGTAGAGGTAGAGTGGGAATATATTATTAATGTTATAAGCACTACAAGTTTTATGACCTGAAATAAAATTTGAAATAAAAACACCAGAATTCTCATTATCAGGCACTTGTTTTGGACAAATTAAACTTATATTATTTTTTTTAAATAGATGTTTCATTACTTGACCTCTAGGCATACAATGAAAACCTTTTGAAGTCCCAGTAAAATATGTATATCTATATTCAAAAGGACGATATTTAATTTGTACAATATTTGAAAAATCTACACCTGAATTAATAAGATCTGTTTTTGCTCCTAAAACAGACCAATCTCTGACATCTTTCCCAAGATTAAATTTTATTCTAGCGGTTTCATTATCTAATTCTAAGAATTCTGTAATTGTATTTTCTACTTTATCTTTTGAAAAATGAATTGTAAATTCATCTCTTGCTGTAACAATTCCAGCACTATTAATTTTAAATAATTTGTTTAAAGAAAAACCTTTATCATAAACTTTTTTTATCCCAAAATCTTTGGGCACAAAAAACAATTCGGGTTCTTGTGGTTGCAATGTTGCAAATGGTATTGTTTTAATAGAATTTTCGTTTAGAAAACTGTATTTATCCTCACGTTTTCCGTAAAGGTCAAAATGAAATACTTGTGCTGGTTTTTTAGTCATAATGGTTTAGTATTTCTTGAAGTGCTTGTTTACTTGGTAATATTGTTTGATATTTTGTTGCAAATATTTGATTATTGTTTTTGGGTAAAGTAATTTCTACCATTGCATTATTTTTATCTTTACAAAGTACAATGCCAATAGTTGGATTTTCTGTTTCGGTTTTTTCAAATCGGTCGTAATAGTTTACATACATTTGCATTTGTCCTAAATCTTGGTGTTTTATTTTGCCAATTTTTAAATCTACTAAAACAAAACATTGCAATATTCGGTTATAAAAAACCAAATCTATGCGGTAATGATCTTCGTCAAATGTAAATCGCACTTGACGTCCACCAAAAAAGAAGCCTTTACCCATTTCTAGCATAAAATGTTCTATTTCGTTTATGATTGCGGTTTCTAAATCGGTTTCAGAATAATTTGCTTTTTCATCTAATCCTAAAAATTCTAAAATAAAAGGTTCTTTAAAAAGATCATTTGGTTTTTGTACTGTTTGTCCTTTTTTAGCTAATTGTAAAACCTCTTCTTTATTTTTGCTTAACGCCAATCTTTCAAATAAACCAGTGTTGAATTGTCGTTCTAAATCTTTTAATTTCCAGTTGTTTTGTAATGTTTCTATTTCATAAAAATTACGTTCTAACAAATTAGATATTCTTGACAAAAATAAATAGTGACTCCAAGATAAAAATTGGTTAGGCAATTTCCGAGAAAGGTTCTCGGAAATTAATTTGTTTTCTAAAATCCGAGAAGCATTCTCGGAAATTTGAAATTGTGTAGCATAAGCTATATAAAATTTACGCATATTCTCAAGATTATCAACAGAATAACCTTTGCCTAATTTTGCTTTTAAATCGGTAGAAACTTGTTTGAGTAATTTTGTTCCATAAACCGCTTTTTCATTGCCTAGTTGAAGTTCATCAACAATCATTTTTCCTATAGAATAATAGGTAAAAACCATTGCAGTATTAGTAGTTTTATAAACAAAATTTTTAGTAACAAGAATTAAATCGATTATTTTTTTGCTTAAATCAATCATTATTTTTCTTTTTTACAAAAATATTAATACTAACGCCTTGCATAATATCAAATACATTTTGATCTACAGAACCATCAGGTGCAGTTTCTTTTTTCTTGCTGTTTCCGTGTAAATCTATGGTATAAATTTTATCAAAAGTTTGCATTAAATGCCAACGCATTCCTCTAAACGTTGGATTGTCAAGATAACCGTGCGGATTAATAAAAGCTAGAATTCCTTCACCATTTTTTTCAATTAAATAAGAACTTAATCTTATAAATTTTACATAATCATCATTTATCCATTTCGGGTTTCGCTCCTTTAATTTTTCTTTTCCGCCAGGTTCTTTCTTATAATCTTCCATTAGGTTCATAATCCATTTTCCTTTATTGGCACTTTCGCCACTATACGGCGGATTTCCTAAAATAACCATTACTGGGGCATCACGTTTAATAGCGTTGGCTTCATTAGCTTCATTGGCAAGCATATTAAATAAATCAAATTGCTCATCAGTAGCCTCTTCTAAACTGTTAGTCAAGAAAATTCTAAATCGTTGGTCGTCCACAGGTTTATATCCAGTTTCGGTTAGCAACATATCTATTTTTAAATGTGCCATAGCGTAAGAAGCCATTAATAATTCGAATCCGTTTAATCTTGGAATTAAATCGTTGGTTACATACTTGCTCCAAATGCCTTGTTGACCTTCGAATTTTTTATAAATGTGTTTGATTGTTTCTGCAAGAAAAGTTCCTGTTCCTGTGGCTGGATCGAGTATTTGCACTTTGTGTATTTCAACTTCGGTTGTTAGTTCTTTTATTTTTGAGTTTTTGCCCAATGTTTGAGTAGTTGCTTTTTTCTTGATTTTTATTTTGCTAGTATCGGCTAAACCATCTTTTAATCCAAATTCGGTTTTTAAAATATCATCTACAGCTCTTACAATAAAATTTACAACAGGTTGTGGTGTGTACCAAACTCCTCGTGCTTTGCGCAATGCAGGATTGTACTCGCCAAGAAATGTTTCGTAAAAATGTACTACAGGATCTTCTTGCTTGGTACTTTTGCCAAAGTTTTTCATAATATCGGCAACATCACTCGCAAGAAATATATTTACTAAAGAATTTATAGGAACTAATAAACGAATATCAATATCGTAACCTGCAATGTCTTGAAATAATTTTCTTAAAAACGGATTACTTTTTGGTATTAAAGTTGCAGCTTCTTCACGAGAAAAAGTGGGTAAAGTTGGGTCGTGATAGCGTGCTGCAAACATACCGTAGGCGATAGTTTGTGCATAAATATCTGCAAAACTCTTGTTGTCAATATCGTGAATAAGCATTTTTTTGAAAGATTCCATTTGCGATTTCAAATTAGAAACTTTGCCTATTTCATCATCAATATTTAGTGCGTTTTCTATAATAAAAGCCATCAATTTGGCTTTTCCTGCCATTAGTTGCGCAAGTTTCGTTGGCGACTTGATTGTTTGGGATATAACTTCGGCAAAATTAATAATGAGTTGCGTAAACTGCTTAAAGTTTTCGGGAATAGCTACAATTTTGCCATTTTCTATTTTAGCAATAGCAATTGATGTTATAAAATCGTGGTAATTATAAAAATGAAATTCCATATAATCGGTTATGATTAAGTTGGACAAGGCACTTTTATAACGGTTAAATTGCTCAGTAAGCGATTTACTTTTTAAATCTTGGGTTACATCTTTGGCTTCGATATAACCAATATCAATTCCTTTTTTTGATAATACATAATCTGGCGCACCACATTCAATTCGAGCAGGTTCATTTGTAACCAATAAATCCGGTAAAATTGATGATAATAAATTTTGCAAATCTGGTCGATAAGAATGTTCACGAGCTTTTCCAGATTGAAATTGGATATTAATATTGGAAATGTATTGTTGTAAAGTCATATTTTAACATAAAATTCAAATATAAGTTTTTTTATTAAATAAAATTTCAAAAAAAACTTCCAAATTCTAAACTTAATTCGAATTTGGAAGTTTAATGTTTTTACAAATTGATAAACTTATTTTTCTAGAAAAATCAATTCTAATTCTTTAATTGATTTAAAATCAGCATCAGATGTGATAAAAGGAAGTCTTAAATGTATTGCCGTTGCAGCAATTATAGCATCGGCAAGTTTTAGTTTGTATTTTTGTTTTAAATTGATAGTAATTTTCTTTATATCTAAATTCATTTCAATTAAAGTACATCTTCCAATTAAATTTTGCTTGTTAATTCTAAGTTCCTTGCTAATACTGAAAACTTCTAATAGCTCAATTTCAGAAATGTATGAAATAAAAATAGCTACGTCCAAGAATGGATGCACTAAAGGATTATCTTGCGTAATATTAATCAGAAAGTTAGTATCTACAAAAAAAGCATTTAGTTTACTCATTTCGTAACATTTTTTGATACGCAACTGCATCAACCTTTTCGTCAAAAATTGGTTTGCCTAGAAATTCCCTCAATCCAACTTTTTTTTTTGGTTTTAATTTCGCCAATTGTTTTTCAACTTCTTCCTTTGTAGCGCCTTTTTTTATCGTAATTACCATTTTCAAATAAATTAAATAAATTATGTAAATATAAGAATTATTCTGTTTAAAAATAAAAAACTTCCAAATTCTAAACTTAATTCGAATTTGGAAGTTTTAAATTTAATTTATATTGCTAAAAAAACTTAATTATAAGTTGAACGCATTCTTCCAATACTTCTAGTTATAGCAACTTTTAGTTTATTATACTCGTTTATATTTGTTAGAATTTCGGTTTTATCTTCGAATTCAGGCAACATTATATTTCGCATTAAATCTTCGTTAAGTTTGTTTATTAGATATTCACGATAAGCAATTATAGTTTCAGAAACCAATCTTGTCAATACCTCATCGTTGTTTTTATCTTTTACAAAAACTTGTTTTTTCTCAAGCCAACCATGCAATTGATGCTTTTCGTCATCCATAAAAATATCTGTGACGACTTGCGAAAATTCTGGATTTAGTGTATTGATAAAATTTTTATTATCAAAATTTTCATTCAATAAATATTCCGAAACCAGTTGGTCATAAATAGATTTGAATAATGGATTGGCAAACTCGATTTCGTCTTCTTGAAGGTTTAAATAAATTCGTTGAAAAATTTTAGATTTTATTTTTTCTGAAACCTCAATTTCTTTGTCGTTTTCGTCAAATTTTATAAAAACATTTTCAAATTCGACTTCATTATTTCCGTAAAGTAACAAAATTTCTAAAATAGATTTTTCTAATATATTAATGACATCAACTTTATTTGGCTTATAAAATTCTTCTGGATTTTCTTCTTTAATTACTTCAAATGCTTGTTGCTCTTTTTTTGAATTTTTATTAGATTCAGTAATGTTTTTCTGAAGAATTTGCGCCAAAGTACTGACCAAAACCTGCTCAGAAATATCCATAATTCTAGAACATTCTTGAACATAAATCTCACGCTTAATTCTATCTGGAATTTTTGATATGCTTTCTACCATATCTCGAATCAATTCAGCTTTTTTTATTGGGTCATTCTTGGCTTCATTCATTAATAACGAGGCTTTAAATTGAATAAAATCTTTAGCATTAGATTCTAAATACTCGGTTAGTTGCTCGAATGTGTGTTTTTTGGCAAAACTATCTGGATCTTCGCCATCAGGAAAAGTGCAAACTTTTACATTCATACCTAATTCAAGAATAATATCTATTCCTCGAACTGCAGCTCTCATTCCTGCTGCATCGCCATCAAAAAGTACAGTAATGTTTTTAGTCAAACGATTTATTAATCTGACTTGATCTGGTGTCAATGCCGTTCCTGAAGAAGACACAACATTCGCTATTCCAGATTGTTGAAACTGAATAACATCCGTATAGCCTTCTACTAAATAACAATTATCTTGTTTGGCTATGGCTTGCTTTGCGTAAAAAATTCCATACAAAACTTTGCTTTTATCATACAATTCGCTGGCAGGAGAATTCAAATATTTTGCAGCTTTTTTATCATTTGTCAAAATTCTACCACCAAAACCTAAAGTACGACCAGACATAGACAAAATCGGAAACATAACGCGACCCTTGAATCTATCAAATGGATTGCCTCCTTCTTTTGGAATTGTCAATCCAACGGCTTCGAGAAATTCTTGTTTGTAACCTTTGCCGAGCGCTTCTTTTGTAAAAGCGTCCCAAGTTTCTGGAGAATATCCTAACTGGAATTTTTTAATAGTATCTGAACTAAAACCACGTTCTTTGAAATAAGAAAGTCCAATTGCTTTTCCTTCTTCGGTGTTTAATAGAGTATCGTGAAAATATTTATTGGCAAATTCAGAAACTAAAAACAAACTTTCTCTAACATCAGTATTGGCTTTTTCTTCTGCAGTTTGTTCGGTTTCTTCGATTTCGATATTGTATTTTTTTGCTAAATATCTGATGGCTTCTGGATACGAAAACTTTTCGTGTTCCATAATAAATGCAATCGCATTTCCTCCTTTCCCTGAGCTGAAATCCTTCCAAATTCCTTTTGCTGGCGACACCATAAACGAAGGTGAACGTTCGTCTGAAAACGGAGAAAGTCCTTTGAAATTACTTCCTGCACGTTTAAGCATTACGAAATCGCCTATAACCTCTTCGACTCGAGCCGATTCGTAAACGTTGTCTATGGTTGTTTTGGAAATCAATTTAAAAAAAAATAATATGTTTAACTTTTGTAAAAATACATAATTCAAAATAAAAAAAGTGCTTCGATTTCGAAACACTTTCAAGAACTTTTTATTTGATTTTTTATAGTAACCTAAAATCAGGCGATTTTTTGGTATCGTTTTCAATAAACAAATCTGCAAAACCAACTTCTGAAGTTACAATGTTATTTTCGGGTGTAATAAACCATTCGTTAATTGTTGTAATAATTTCATTTAATTCAAAACTAACTTTAAAAGTAGTATCAGAAAAAACATTGAAACAATTGTCTACTAGTAAATTTTTAATTTTAATTTTTTTATAATTTTCTTTAGTAAAATAGAAATCTTCAAAAGCAATATAACTTTTAAAACCAGTAACAACACAATCTTTAACCTCAAGTAATGAATCTTTATTTAAATAAATTGCCTCTTTTAGTAATCCAGAAACATTAACATCGTTATTTAAAAAGGTAACATTTTTAAGTTTGATTGATGTTTTGTTTTTAGTTGGGTCAAAATTACCTATTTTATCATAACACTCAATTTCTAAACATCTAGATCTTAACGGATCAGAAATAAATGGATATCTTATTGCTAAACCATTGTTTATGGTACACTGTGCTCCTTGCGTAAAATCGAAATCGTCATCGCCAGAACGAAAAGAAACAACTTTATTTAAAGTTAAATTGCCCCCATAAACTTCGAATGAATCGTCTGCTGAATCACTAATCATTATGTTTTCTAATATTGTTTTACTGCCAACTCCAGCTAATGAAATTCCGTTAGAAGAATAACCCGTAGGATCTTTTTTACCACCGAATTCTAGTCTTACATATTTAATAATTCCTGATGAGTCATCTTCTTTTGTCCCACCGTAAACATTGAATTTTTGATCTTTATCATATCCAAAAAAACCAATGCTTCCAAAAGTATTTACTGGTGCGCCACCAAGAATTATTAATCCGCCCCAATCTCCTGCTTTTCGATCAGTTACAGCTTTATTTGATGTAAAAATAATTGGGTTTGATTCGGTTCCTTTTGCCATTATTTGTGCACCCTTAGTAATAATTAGCGCACCAATTGTTTGAACATCGCCTCTAATAATTGTTCCGGGTTCAATAGTTAAAACTGCATTGTTAATAACTCGAACTGTACCAGTCAAAACATAAATTTTATTGGCATATAAAGTAGTATTGGTTTTAATATTGCCAGACAAAATGATTGTTGAATCTCTGTAATCTGTTGTTTTGGCTCTAAAATTCGACCAACCTTCTAACCAATTAGTTTCGCCTGTAATTCCAATTTTAAGTTGAGCTGTCAATCCTAAAGCATTAATTAAAAGAAGTAAAAGTACTATTTTTCTCATTTTGTTTTTATTTTTTGGCAAAGGTAGATTTCCAAGTGTTAGAAATTAAAATCTGTTAGTTACTAAAACGTAAAATTACAAAAAATGTGCCGAAATGCCTAAAAAATCGATTAAATGTTTTCTTTAATTCAAATCCCAACGAATTCCCAATGAAATATTATTTTGTTTAACTGTATTATTTCTAAAAAGAGGATTCAAATCATATTTCAGATATAAACTTGTTGCTTTGTACCCAACGTAAGTACTCAAACCATAAATAAAATCGGAAGTGTTGAAATCGCCTGTGGTTTCTGATTCAGTTACATATTTATTGATACTTATTTCTGAAAACTGTTTAGTTTGATCAGTAAAACCGAGATAACCACCAATGCCAAATCTTAAATTTTCGTGGGTTCTAAAAAATGGTCTTCCTCGATAATCACTTACAGGTGTAAAATCGAATTCTAAATGTATAGGGAAATTTATTTGTATGTTTCTAAATCTTGAGTCTTCAAGCTTTATTGGACTTGTCTGCAAATTGGTTTGATTTCCAGAAACTACAAATTCTCTATTATCTGTTGGACGAAGATTATTTAAAACAGCAGAAACACCATATTTTAAATGCAATAAATTATTAGTTTTGGATAATCGGGTATTTAATGTTAATCCAAATTCATAAAAATGTGATCCAAAATATCTAAAATCAGAATTTGTGATTGAATAATTGCTTACAACATTGTTTAATCCCATTGCAAAAATTATTTGGGCAGTAGTTCTAGATTCAGTTCTAATTATTGTGTCTTTTTGTCTAAAAGTAAAAGTGTATGATTTCGTTTTTGTATTATTTGAACCCTCAGCAATTTTTCCATCGACTTTTTCTTTGACTAAATCGTTTAGTTTTTGCTGCTCGACTGCAACTTTGGTTTCGATGTTTTTTGCTCTAATTTCAGCAAATTCCTGTTTTTTTGCCATTGCTTGATCAAAAGTGATTTCTTTTTTATCAAGTTGTTTGTTTACAATTTCGATTTCTGATTTTAAAGCTTCTTTTTCTGATTTTGTGATATTTTCGATATTATTTGCAATTTGTTTTGCTCGACTTTCGAAAGTTTCTTGCGCATAACTTTTTGAAATAAATAACGTAATTGTGATTGCTACAAAAATGATAATTTTGCTCATAATGATTGATTTTTGATTATTAATAAATTAATTTAGAGGATAATAAAAAATTTTGAAATTGATTTTTGAAATTTAAATTGTCCCGAAGCTGCGGGATTGAAAACTATTTTTTAATGTTTCTTTCAACAAATGCTACTTTAACCGTTTGTAGATTTTTGCCTATTTTCTGAAAAATATTTTGTTGTTCTTCTTTTCTTATCTCGTTGTCAACTTGCGACAATAAAGAGGTTGCATTTATTTTGATTTTTTTAGGTTCAGATAAAAGTACTTCAGGATTAAAATTTAATTCTTCTGATGTTGCAACTTGATTGTTATTTGCAATCAATTCTTGTTTTTTATTCTCATTAGATGGCAAATCAACTTTTATATCTTCTGTTTTTTTATAAATATTAACTAAAACTTGATTTTGATTTTTTTTGATGATTGAATCTCTTTCTTTGTTTTTATTTATTTTTTTCGAAATAATAGTTTGTTCAGCAACTTGGTTTTGATTTGATACTAAATTAATTGTTTTTTCAATTTGAGAATCCGATTTTGAATTTGAAATATCTTTTAAAACTATAGGTTTATTAAAAGAATTTGTATTTATAGTATCTGTATTATGAACAACAATTGACTCTAAGGGTATTTTTGGTGTAACAACATTCAATCTAAAAAAGAAAGTTCCGATAAACACAAATCCAATGAAACTTGCAGCGACTAAAAACCAAGAGAATTTCTTTTTTGGTTTCTCGGTTACGGTCAACATGGCATCTAATCTATCCCAAGCTTGAGCTGATGGTTCAATTTCTCTGGAATTAAGTTTGTTTTTTATTTCGCTTTCTAATTTATTCAGTGCCATTTTCGTAATTTTTTAATTTTGTTATTTGCTGTTGCAAAAATTTTCGAGCATGAGACAATTGCGATTTAGATGTTCCTTCATTAATATTCAACATTTTAGCAATTTCTTGATGTTTATAACCTTCAATGCAATACAAATTGAAAACCATTTTGTAACCATCTGGCAATTGATCTATCAAATGTTGGATATCATCTAATGATAATTTGCTTTCTATATTATTAAAGCTTTCTTCAAAAAAATCTTCATCTTCAACAAAATTGACTTTTTTCTGAACTCTAAGAAAACTGATACATTCATTGACCATAATTCTTCGAATCCAACCTTCGAAACTACCTTTGTTTTCAAAATTTTTTAGATTTACAAAAACTTTCATATAAGCAGTAATCATAACATCTTCAGCTTGTTGAATATCTTTTATGTATTGTCTGCAAACACCTAACATTTTTGGAGAAAATTTTGAATAAATCATCTGTTGTGCCTTACGATTGTTATCGCATGCCAACTTGATTAAATCATTTTCTTGTTGATGAAGGTTTATTATTTTCATATTCAAATTCAAAACTCAATCTTAAAATTCAAAATTAATTGTTTCCTTATTCAAATTGACATTATAATTAATATTGATTTTCGCCATTGAAAAAGACTTCTATTTACATAGACGAGTAGTGTTGCAAAAAGGTTGCATGAGTATGTAAATAATTTTTGTGAAGTAAAAATAATTTATTTTTAAACTAATAATAGCCACAAATCCAAAAAAAAAGATTTGTGGCTTATGAATTTATCGAATTTTTTTAAGAAAATTAATGTATTTTATTAATCTAACTTTAGTCTATTAGACAAAAATAAAGGAAATTTATAAAAACAAAAGCTCTCTAAATATAAAACTTATATTAAACTAATGATTCTCTAATTCTTCTCATTGCTTCTGTCAGAATATTTTCGCTAGTTGCATACGAAATTCTAATACAGTTTGGATTTCCAAAAGCATCGCCAGTTACGGTTGCGACATTGGCTTCGCCTAACAAATACATCGAAAAATCATCAGCATTATTAATGGTTTGTCCACGCAAAGTTTTTCCGAAATAGCTAGAAACATCTGGAAAAACATAAAAAGCACCTTCAGGAACATTCAATTTAATTCCTGGAATTTCATTGAACAATCTAACCATTAAATCTCTGCGTGAATGAAAAGCCTTAACCATATCTTTTAGAACACTTGGGTCAGCATCTACCGCAGTAATTGTGGCTCTTTGCGCAATACTATTCGCTCCTGAGGTAACTTGTCCTTGCAATTTAGTACACGCTTTTGCAATGAATTCTGGTGCGCCAATATAGCCAATTCTCCAACCAGTCATTGCAAATGCTTTTGCAACACCATTAACTGTAACTGTTCGCTCGTACATTCCAGAAATGGAAGCAATACTGCAAAAAGTTCCTGAGAAATTAATGTGTTCGTAAATTTCATCAGAAATTACAAGAATATTTGGATGTTTTAAAATGATTGCTGACAATGCAGTCAATTCTTCACGATTGTAAACCGAACCACTTGGGTTGCAAGGCGAACTGTACCAAATCATTTTGGTTTTTGGTGTAATTGCAGCTTCGAGTTGTGCTGGTGTAATTTTGTAATCGTTTTCTACCGATGTTGGAACTTCAACAGGAATTCCGCCCGACATTTTAATAATTTCTGAATAAGAAACCCAATATGGCGCTGGCAAAATTACTTCGTCGCCATCATTCAATAAAACTTGAGCTAGATTATACAAAGATTGTTTTGCTCCGGTAGAAACCACAATTTGTGATGGTTTGTATTCTAAATTGTTGTCACGTTTGAATTTTCTGCAAATGGCTTCTCGCAATTCTAAATATCCCTCAACTGGTGTGTATTGGGAATAATTTTCGTAGATTGCTTTTTTAGCGGCTTCTTTTACAAAATCGGGTGTGTTAAAATCGGGTTCGCCTAAGCTTAAACTGATAATATCTTTTCCTTGAGATTTTAATTCTCTTGCTAATGCTGCCATTGCCAAAGTTTGCGATGTTGACAAATTATTGATTCTGTCCGAAAGAAGATGTTCCATTATTTTTAGTATTATTTTTTGTAAAAATAAACTTTAGCAAACACTTTTCAAAGAATAATGTTTCATGAGTTTTAAACAAAAAAAATCCCGAATTGTTGTTCGGGATTTTAATGTTTATTTCAAGTTAGTTATTCAACAGAAACTTGATGAGTTTCAATTTCTCCATTATTATCAATTTTCAAGAAATAGATACCTTTTGGAAAATCAATTACACTAAAAGTTGCTATATTGTCAATTATTTCAATATTTTGTTTTAATTGACCCATTTTGTCATAAATTTGCCCATAAATTATAGCATTTCCTTTCGAAAAACTTTCTTCGTTTTGTAACGCTATAGAAACTAAGTCTTTTGCAGGATTTGGAAAAACTGAAAATTCTTTTTCAATACTTGTATTTGTTCTAAATTGTCCAATTTGTCGACAAGTTTTAATCATTAATGGTGTAAAATCTTCTGACAAATATTCCAATCCACCACAACCGTTACTAAAATAAATATCAAACTGAAATTGACCTGCAAAACCCTTACCAAATTTATAAATAATACCACCTGCAATATCGCTTGGAATTGTTCCCGCGTTGTATGTTGAACTAAAAAATTGAGGAACTACTCCATCTTGATATGGAAAAAGAATTTCTACATAATGCCATTTGCTATCGCACCATTGATTATTAATTGCTGGTGCATAAGCAAAATTATTTGGGTCAATAACTACAGGATTTAATATTTGTACTTGTTGACTAACACCAACTGATTGACCGCAAGAGTTTGTTATTGTTGCAATAATTCTTACACTTCCAAAACCAACTTTATTTAGGGTTGCTGATGTTGCTGTGGGATTGCTTATTGTTGCAATTGCTGTATTAGAAGAACTCCAAGATACCGTATTGCCAGCCACAACATTTGCTATTGTGTAAACAGAAGATGTTGTTGGAGTACAAAATTTATCGGCACCAGAAATTGTGGCGGTGGTTGTAAATACGGGTCTGCCAACAACGCAATTTTTTTGAGGTTGCGAAACTCCATTAAGAAACGGAAGTACGGTAACACTTGACGGCAAACTTGTTAAAGATGTGGGGGTTAGAGTAACTTGACTAGTTGTTGTTGTAAAATTGCTTGTTACTGGCACACCATTGCGAGACCAACCATATGCACTCCAAGAGTAAGAAATTGTACCTGGTGAACTATAAACATTTGCAACCGTAAACGTGGTTGCTGGTGCTGTGCTACAAGGAATACTAACATTAGTTGGAGATAAATTAAACTCTGGAAGTTGGGTTTTCTTTAAGGGATAATCGCATATATTATAAATTGGAAGATTAGAACCAATAACAAATCCAATTTTAATAGAACTACCAGTTACTAAAATAGCTGAACTACTAAAGTTACAAGGTACAGTACCACTTATTGTTGTTTGTCCATTACCATTGTCTAACCATTGTGAAGCTTGCACTAAATATTCTCCACCAATTGTATAACTACCACTTGTCCCAACGGAGTTGTTGAGATAAATCTTAACAGTTCCAGCCATATTTGCTTGTGCAGTTGGTTTTGAAAGTGTAAAATAAATTGTCAAATTATTACTTGATGTTGTCCCAATATCTATAAGATTACAACCAGAAACAGTTGTTTGATTGTTTACAAAAATGCTAGTTATAGTTGGAGTTTGTCCAAAACTATTAATTGTGAATATTGATAGCAATATCAATATAATTTTAATTTTATAAGTCATATTTTTTAATTTAATTGTTATTTTCTAAATGTATTTGAAAACCTATTGCAAAACTAAAATCGTTAAAAACAGTTTTATCTAGTTTTGTAGAGAAATAATTCAAAGTCAATTCAAGACCAACACTACTATTAAAGTAAATTACTGGACCAGCTTTTAAATTATAAGATGAAGAATTTGTAGAATCATTATTACCTTGAAGTTTAGATGTACCAAAACGATAATCTGCCTCCATTAAAATATTAACGATTTTTTCGGGTTTTAAAAGATAATACCTAACAAAAGGACCTCCGCCGAAGCCAATACCTGAGCCTGCATCACTTTTGGAATAGCCAAAGGATGTTTTTAATCCTACAGCAAATTTATCTTTAATAAAATAACCAATGTTTGGTGCTATTCGAACTCCTGTACCACTTTGTTTAAATCCGTTTTCAGTTGTTACTGATGAACTTATAAAACTTGCATCACCTCCAACTAACCAATTTTCTTGGGTTATTTGGGCATTAGTGATCAATGTAAATAATAGCGTTGCAATAAAAAGTGTTTTAAATAATTTTTTCATTTTTGTGTTTAGGTTTTAATTGTTTATAATCGTTGTTTTTCTTTCTGGGTGGACTGTTGTCTCGTGGGTAAATTTTTAATTTCATAATTGTCTGCGGAGTTTTTAAAAAAAACAGCGCAGGCTAATTCCTAATTTACTCGTTCTCTGGGAGTCGAAGCCCGTGCACAAAGCAAAAAGGAACGCCTGCGCATAACGCAGACGTTTCTACTTTTCACCTCCCTGTGCAAAATTTTCGACTTTCGAGAACAGGAAATTTAAAGCAAAACGCTATTTTATTTTATAATAAATTATTTATATCATTGATATATTATTTTTTGTAAAGTTATTAAATGTTAAATTATAATTTTTCCAGTTTTACTGTACATTTTGTTAAATGTTTGTTAAGTAGTTTTTTATAAATTCAAAAGTAAATCAAGTTAATTTTGAACAAAAAAAATCCCGAATTTACTTTCGGGATTTCAACGTTTATAATTTTTATGCAGCAATAAGTGCAGGTTTCATTCCCAAATCTTTCAAATGCTTGAAATGAGCAATAACTGCACTTGTCATTGTTTCGTACTCGAAATAAGGCAAATCGCACTCTAAAGCGGTTTCTTTTACAATTTTAGCAATTTTTCCGTAGTGAATGTGACTAATATGTGGAAACAAATGATGTTCAACTTGGTGGTTCAAACCGCCTGTGTACCAGTTTACGAACCAACTTCTTGGCGCGAAATTAACGGTTGTAAACAATTGGTGAATTGCCCAAGTATTATCCATTTCATTGGCTTCGTCTGGGTGAGGGTTTGTTGTATCGTCAGTAATGTGAGCTAATTGAAAAACTACGCTCAAAATTAATCCTGCAATGTAATGCATTGCAAAAAAACCGATTAAAACTTTCCACCAAGCCACAAAAAACATTGGAACAACAATCCAAGTGGAAAAATAAATGAATTTGGTAATCCATAAAGTTGTCCATAATGTTTTTGGACTTTTAACTTCTCCGTAAGACAAATCTCTATCTAAATATCGTTTCATTTGACTGAAATCGGTTGTAAAACACCAATTAAAAGTTAGCAATCCGTACAATACAATAGAGTAATATTGTTGAAAAGCGTGAAAACTTTCCCATTTGGCTTCTTTTGTAAAACGAATTACACGTCCAGCATCAAGATCTTCGTCGTGACCTGGTATATTGGTGTAGGTATGGTGCAAAACATTGTGTTGCACTTGCCAGTTGTAAACATTTCCTGCAAGAATATAGATGCTACCGCCCATAATTTTGTTGACCCAAGGTTTGTTTGAATACGATCCGTGGTTTCCGTCATGCATTACATTCATACCGATTCCAGCCATTCCAATTCCGATTACTAAAGAGAGTAAAATGAAAATTCCGAAATGAAGATCAGGAGTTGATACTATAATAATATATGGAGCTGTAAAAAGTGTAAAAAGAATAATAGTTTTCAAATCTAGTTTCCAATTTCCGTTTTTAGAAATGTTGTTTTCTTTGAAATAATTATTTACTCTAGAATTTAAAGTTCTGAAAAACTTCATGTTATCTAGTTTGGCAAAAGTAGGTTGAGGGCTATTCATATAAATGTTTTAATATTTTGCAAAGTTAATCTATAAATAAACTTATTTGACAAATTTCAGTTAAATATTTCGAATGTAAAGTATTACATTTGTTAAAAAATTCTAAAATGGAAGAAATTCTAAAACAATTTCCTGATTTAACTACTATTCAAATTACTCAATTCGAAAAATTAGGAGCTTTATACAATGATTGGAATGCCAAAATCAATGTAATTTCTAGAAAAGATATTGACGAATTGTATACAAAACACGTTTTGCATTCGTTAGCAATTGCTAAAATTCAGAAATTCGTACCTGGAACTTATATTCTTGATGTTGGAACTGGTGGCGGTTTTCCTGGAATTCCGCTAGCGATTTTGTTTCCAGAAACTCGTTTTTATTTGATAGATATAATTCTAAAAAAAATCAATGTTGTCAATGCGGTTGCCGAAGGTTTAGGATTAAAAAACGTTAAAGCAGAACAACTTCGTGCAGAAAACGTAAAAGGCGATTTCGATTTTATTGTAAGTCGCGCTGTAACTAACATGCCAGATTTTGTTTCTTGGATAAAAGACAAAATCAAGAAAGTCAACAAACACGAACTTAAAAATGGTATATTGTATTTAAAAGGAGGCGACTTGACAGAAGAATTGGCTTTATTTCCGAAAGCAACTCAATACAACATTTCAGAATTTTTTAGTGACGAATTTTTCGAAACTAAAAAAGTAGTGCATTTGCCATTGAAATTCAAAGCTTAATTTTTAATAATTTTTTTTGTGAAAATTCCATTATCAGAATCGATTTTCAAGAAATATATTCCTTTTTGAAGTTTGCTGACATTTATATTTTCAAGATTAGAAGTTTGGTTAACTATTTCACGACCATTAATATCTGACAAAATTAAAGCATTTATATTTTGGTTGTTATCATTTTTAATATTCAAATTAATATTAACTGGATTCGGATAAATTTGAAATTTATTCGACACTTCTAATAAGTTGTTAGTTGATAGTAATCCAATAGACCAATTTTCCATTTGAGTAACTGTTTGATTAACGATATTCAACAATGGAATATTAGCTACAGCTGTCGTATATCTAAATTGTGCTTCGTTGGTTGGGTCAATATATGCGTAAGTTGTTTGAACAACTGTTCCAACAGAGAAAAATCCGACAACTAAATTAATGTTTTGACTAGTTTTAATTCTTGTTACATTATAGGTTTCTATACCTCCACCCAAACCATTATTTGATAAATTTAATGTTCCATAAGCATCAACTTTTGTGATTATTGTCCCTGTAAATGTACCATTATTTGTTCCACTTACAAAAGTTCCAGCAGTATTGTCAGTAAAATCATAACCGTAGTTTAAAGGAAATGTACCAATTTTTGCATTATTTGTAATATAATTTAATTCTAAATCTGGTGTTTTAAATCCTGTTAATGAAACTTCGTTGGCAATTTTTTTTGCAAAAATTTGACTTTCAGAATTCACAGCACCAATAGTTGTTGTAACGGTATTCAAAATATTTGAAGTAGGAAAATTAGAAATCTGAGAAGCATTAGGAATAGTATTTAAACTTAATGATTGTCCAATTATTGACAAATCTGTAAAATTCCAAACAACATTTGCACCAACTGTAGTTTGATCAATTCCACCAGCAGATGTTACAATATCATAAATTATTCCGCTGTCAACATTAAAAAAAGAATTAATTGGGGTTTGAGTAAATCCGAAAAATGAAAAAATGATTGATAATAAAGTAATTTTTGCTTTCATAACTTTGAGATTAAATGTTAAATCAAATATACAAAAAAAGTCCAAACATTGCTATTTGAACTTTTAATAAAATTCATGAAAACTATTCTCCCAAAAACGGATAACGATAATCTTCGGGAGTAACAAATGTTTCTTTAATGGTTCTTGGCGAACACCAACGCAACAAATTTTGCATTGAACCCGCTTTATCATTAGTTCCAGAAGCTCGTGCGCCACCAAAAGGTTGCATTCCGACAACTGCGCCAGTTGGTTTGTCGTTAATATAGAAATTTCCAGCTGCGTTTTGCAAGGCAAAAGTTGCTTCTTCAATTGCGTAACGATCTTGACTAAAAATGGCTCCCGTCAAAGCATATTCTGAAGTTTGGTCAACCAATTTTAATGTTTCTAACCAATTCGCATCTTCATAGACATAAATAGTGATTACTGGTCCAAAAAGTTCAGTTTCCATTGTAGTATATTTTGGATTGGTTGTAACAATTACTGTTGGTTCAATGAAATAACCGTTTGATTTGTCGCAATTTCCACCAACAATAATTTCGGCATCAGTATCTTTTTTGGCTTGGTCGATGTAACTTGCTAATTTATCAAATGAACCTTCGTGAATTACTGCTGTAATGAAATTACCAAAATCTTCTGGCGAACCCATTTTCATGGATTTTGAATCGGAAATAATTTGGGATTTTACCTCGCTCCACAAACTTTTTGGAATGTATGCTCTCGATGCAGCCGAACACTTTTGACCTTGAAATTCGAATGCGCCACGAACAATTCCTGTAACAACTTGTTTTACATTCGCTGATGAATGGGCAACAATAAAATCTTTTCCTCCTGTTTCGCCAACGATTCTTGGATAAGTTTTGTATTTATGAATGTTATTTCCAATATTTTTCCAAATTTCTTTGAAAATAAAAGTCGAACCAGTGTAATGAATTCCAGCAAAATCTGGACTTGCCAAAACCGTTTCGGTAATCATTGCTGGATTGCCAAAAACAACATTAATTACTCCGTCTGGAACGCCAGCTTCTTTGAAAATATCGATAATAATTTTTGCTGAAAAAACTTGGCTATCACTTGGTTTCCAAATAACAACATTACCCATTAATGCAGCACTTGCGGGCAAATTGGCTGCAATAGCTGTGAAGTTGAAAGGTGTTACGGCATAAACAAATCCTTCTAAAGGACGATATTCTACTCGGTTCCAGGTATCAGAAACTGATTTTGGTTGGTCTGCATAAATTTGGGTCATGAATTCTACGTTGAAACGCAAAAAGTCAATCAATTCACAAGATGCATCGATTTCGGCTTGAAAAATATTTTTAGATTGAGCAATCATTGTTGCTGCATTTATTCTTGCTCGATATGGCCCAGCGATTAATTCGGCAGCTTTTAAGAAAATAGCTGCGCGTTGTTCCCAAGCCATATTTGCCCATTTTGTTCTTGATTCTAGGCAATTAGCAATTGCTTTTTCGATGTGACTTTTTTCTGCTAAATGATAAGTTCCAACAATATGTTGGTGGTCATGTGGCGCAGACATTGTTTTAGTATTCCCGGTTCGAATTTCTTCGTTACCTATATATAAAGGAACATCGATTTTTTCGTTCCACATTTTTTTATAAGCTTCGAGTACTTTTGCTTTTTCTGGCGAATTCGGAGCATAAGATTTTACGGGTTCGTTAACCGCTTTTGGTACATTGAAAAATCCTTTTAGCATTTTTATTGAATTAGAATAATTAGAAAATTTGGCAATTAGATAATTCGGTTGATATTTTATTCGAAATATTTAATTTTACACAAAAATACAAAGGTTATTTTAATAAATTGATAGTTTTGAATTTAAAAAATAAGTTTTATTAAAATCAAAAGCTCTAGCCCAGATAGAAGGGAAAATCCTTTTTATCAATTACCACGGGTTTAAACCCGTGGTAATTGATAAAAAGATTTGGAATGATAGCTGGAAATAGCTCCAGAAAAAAAATTAATTTAATGCAAATGGTGCATTTAACTTGAAAGTCGGAACCAAAACCCGAAAATTGCGTGTCGAAGTAAAATTGACCATATTAAAATAACCTTTCATTGCTCCAAACGACGACGAAAGCAAACAACCTGAACTGTATACGTGAGATTCACCTGGTTTTAATACTGGTTTTTTACCGATAACGCCTTCGCCATCAACAACTTCAAGATTGTTTAGCGAGTCAGAAATTTCCCAATGTCTTGTAATGAGTTGTACAGAATCTTTAGAATGATTTTCGATAGTAATTTGGTACGAAAAGGCAAAATGCAATCTGTAGTTCTTGAAGTAAGTGCCTTCAAAACTAGTGTTTACAGAAATTTTTATGCCATTTGTAATTTGGGTAACCATTCAGATTTTTTGTATTATTTATCAAAAGTATAAAAAAAGTTTGTAACAAGTTTCACTAATTGTCACAAATTTTATTTTTTTAAATCAACCTCAACAAATTGTCAATTAATGAATTATTGTTTTTACAATTAATTTTTTTGATTCTCTAATTTGTAATATCAACAGAACTAGCATCGCCTTTGCCAATGATTTTATCAAATCTTTGACCATTTTCACGATAATAAACTAAAATTGAATAATTGTTTTCGGTCTGAAAATAATTGCCATCGATTGCATTTTCATGATCTATTTTACCTGTTTTATCCGCTATTACATATTGATAATTGACATAACCTTGCTTAATCATAATGGCTTTTTCGTAAACAGCTTTTTCGGAATTATAATCCATTTTATTGTCAGCAGAAAGTGCATAATTATCGAATAATCCATTGATATAAATATCTCCTTTTCCAAAATAATTTGGCGCCGATAGCGAGAAGAAAACCCAAGAATAATCAGCTTCAATAGCATTATTTGTGCTGTTTAAATTTCTTATAGAATAATTGCCGTTATAATCTGGGAAAAATGTATATGGATTTTTGGATCGAGATTCATTCATGAACAAATGAGTATTGTACAAACCGCCTTTCGTGTCAACAAAAGAAATATTGTTACCAGGCGATCGCACCTCTTTGGTGTCGAAACTGAGAAATTCGTTGCCAGCCCAAAATTGAGTTTCGGCATCGTATTTATAAATTAAATCATTACCCATTGTGTATTGAGGTGCAATATTTAGAATTGGTCGATTGTATTGACCGTTTTGCATTATCATAACTTTTACGTTTTGTAACGGATTCTGAAATGTTAATGTTGTCGATTTTATAGAAAAATCTAGGTTGTGTTTGGTGTTAAAAACAGTCATGTTTCGAGTTCGACGAACCTGTATTGGAACCGTTACTTTTGGTTCGTATAGCATAAATTTTCTAGAAAAAACAAGTTCTCGATCTTCGTTCAAAATCTTCAACATATAATTGCCACTGACTTTAAATTGAGTGTTTTTGTTAGGAAACGAGACTTTATAATGCGTATAAATTTGCAATGTATTGAATGAATTGAAATGGTCTTGAATTCTGATGTCGTCAAAACCATTAATATATTCGTTTCTAGACAAATCTGAGGGTTTCCAATCGTAATTACAATGTACAAATGTGTAATAATAATTGGCTTCATTGCCGAACAAATCGTCAAATTCTAACTGAAAATTGTCTGTTAATCTATAAACTGGAATAGTGTTTTGACCGTTTTGTGCTAAAGTTATTGTTTTAATATTATAAGCTGGATTTACTTCGGTTTCGACTTGCGAAAACGAATAACTTGATATTAAAATAAATAAAAAAAATAGTTTTTTCATTTTAGGAATATAATATTATTAAAATCAGGTAAATATAGTAAATTGTATTTTTGAATCAAAGTTAATTATTCTAGTAAAAAACTCAAGTTATTATCTAAATCTTGTGGAATATTTTCTAGTTCAAGAATGCTATCTGACAATAATTTCTTTTTTTCTTGCAATAAAATTATTTTTTCTTCGATTGTGTTTTTGGATATGAACCTGATTGCGTTTACTTTATTGATTTGTCCAATTCTATGCGCTCTAGCAATTGCCTGCTTTTCAGCAAATGGATTCCACCACGGATCTAACAATAACACAAATGATGCCGAAGTTAAATTAAGTCCGACGCCACCCGATTTTAACGAAATAAAAAATATTTTAGTATCTGAATTTTCCTGAAATTTCTGAATTTGATTTTCTCTTTCAGATATTTTGGTGTCACCGATAAGTTTGCAGAAAACAATTTTGTTAGTTTTACACCAGTTTTCATACAATTCTAAATGTTTTACAAAACTGCTGAAAATCAACATTTTTTGTCCAGATTGCAACAAAGTTTGAATGTAATTAGTTACAGTTAGAAATTTTCCTGATTCGAATTCTGAAGTTTTGTCTATTAATTTTGTATGATTGCTCAATTGTCTTAACTTCATTAAAACATTCAAAACATTAATTCTGTTGTTTGCAAAATCGATTTTCAACAATTCGTTTCTGGCTTTAGATTTCTCAGATTCGTATAGTTTTTCTTGCTCAGTTTCCATTTCGCAATAAATAATTTGCTCTGAAAGTTCTGGTAAATCGTCCAAAACCTGTTCTTTTGTTCTTCGTAAAATAAACGGATTTACAATATTTTTTAATTCTAGAATTCTGTCCGAATTATGGTTTTTCTCGATGGGAATCTTAAAATAACTTGTAAAAAACTTGAAATCTCCCAAAATATCTGGATTTATAAATTGCATTTGCGACCATAAATCGTTCAACGAATTTTCGATTGGCGTTCCTGACAATGAAATTTTATGTTCAGTATTTATTGCATTTATTGCTTTGAAAACCTTTGAATCTCGGTTTTTAATTTGTTGACTTTCGTCGATAATTAAATATCGGAAATTGTATTTCTCGAAAATCTCAATATCACGAGTAATTACTGCATAACTTGTGAAAATCAGGTCGTATTTGTCTAATTTTTTGGCTAATAATTTTCGGTCGTTGCTTATATATTGTATGCGTCGAAAATGTGGCGTGAATTTTCGGGATTCGTTGTACCAATTAAAAACCAACGAACTTGGCGCAACAATTAATGTTTGCAAGTATTCTGTTTTTTGTTCAACAATCGAAAATAAATCTTGTTGAAATTCTTGGGTTTCCGATTTTGAATTTTCTTGAATATTAACTAATGTCGCTAATGTTTGCAGGGTTTTACCTAATCCCATATCGTCGGCAAGACAAGCGCCAAGTCCAATATTATGGTTTTTCAGCAACCATTTTACGCCATCGATTTGGTACGGTCGCAAAGTTGCTTTCAATAATTCTGACGGTTTGTATGTGATTTCGTCATTTGCCTTGAGCGAAATTTCCATTAAATCGAGATTTTCTAGAATAGTGTAATTGCTTTTTGGAATGGATAAATTTCCGTTTTTTTCTTTCGCAAAGTTGGCAATTGTAGCATATTTCGTCATCCATTCCATCGGAATTAAAAAATAACTTTCATCTGGAAGGTTAAAAAATCGATTGTTTTCTTTAATATTTGGAATAATATCAGAGAAATTAATTTCGAAATTTCCACATTTTATAATCATTTTCAAGTCGAACCAATCGTTGTTTTCTTGGCTCGAAATAGAAATTGTTGCAACTTTGGTTTGGATTTTTTTATTGGATATTGTTAAGTTATCAATCGAAAAACCTTCTTTTTTTAAGTTTGCAAAATTTTCTATTAAATGATGAACAACTTCGAATTCGTCTTTGTTTTTATTGGATAATGAAAATAAATTATTGTCATTTTTCTCAAATCCTAATTGAATTAATTTTTGTTCGAATTGCAATTCTTGTTCAAAATTTCGCTTGAATTGAATGACTTGAATTTCATTATTTTCGTCGTTATCTAAATTAGAATGTGTTTTTTTTAAAGTATGATTCGAAAATGAAAAACCCTCGTAATCAAAAATTAATTCGAGATTAAATTTCTTCTTGAAAAAATCTTCGACAGGATTGATGCAACACAAAATTACTTTGTTTTTCTGAATAACTTTGAAACCTTTTGCTTCGATATCGACTTTCTTGACAATATCTTTTATGAATTTCGAGAAATATTCTGAAACCATTTCAGTTTTTATTTCAATGGTTTTTTTAGTCAAAAATGGTTTTATTTTATTCGAATTGATATCAGCTAATTGATGTAATTTAGCATCGATCACCAACCAACTTGGATCGTTTAGAATAATTGTAACTTTATTATCCGATGGATAAAATAATTTTGAATTTTCTGACAATTGCAATGAATAACTCATTCCAGTTTCATTTTTATCAAAAAAAAGTTTGGTTTCAAGAATTGAATTTTCGGTCGAAATTCTGAATTTATAAAATTCTTTGCTCGATTTTAAATTCAATGAAATTGGGTAATTATTTTCATTAATAATTATCAAAAACTGATTGATTTTCGAATTAATAAAATCTTGAATTATTTTTCCAAAAGTTTTATCGTTCAATAAATCGAAAATTGTTTTTTTTGTTTTAGGATTTTTCTCGAATTTCTTGAAAAGATTTTCTGGTTTTAAAACATCGATAATCGAAAGTAAATTTTTGATGTTCGAATCGAGATTTTCGATTTCTAATCCAAAACTTTTAATTATTGTCGAAGTTGCTTTTTTATCAACATAAGTTATTTTATCGCAAGTATTTATAAAATAAGCAATTGGAACAAAAAAATTAAGTTTTTCGTCCAGTGAAATATCGAAACAAAATTGGTGATGATTTGACAAATTCTTTTTTTTTCGACACAGATTTCACAGATTTACACAGATTTTTTTTATCCGTATAAATTTGTGAAATCTGTGTCTAATTTTTAAAACAAATTGGAATAATTTCGCCTTTCGCTAAACAATATTTTTCGACTAATTCCGAAGATATTTTCGAGGTATAATCTTCTTCAATGACTTTAAAACCAATGCTTCGAAGCTTATCAAAATAATCTCGTCCATAAATTCGAACGTGATCATATTGTCCAAAAATTTTGGCACGTTTTTTTTGATCTATAATCGAATCGTCGGCAAAAGTTTTTTCACGTTTCAAGTCTTGTGGAATTTGCAAAATTGCCATTCCACCGGGTTTCAAAACCCTAAAAAGTTCTTGCATTGCCTTGGTGTCGTCTGGAATATGTTCTAAAACGTGGTTGCAAAGTATAACATCATATTGATTATCAGCGAATGGCAAGTTGCAAATATCGGCTTTTACATCTGCCAAAGGCGACAATAAATCGGTTGTTGTGTAGTCTAAATTTTTTTGATTTCTGAACAATTTATAAAAAGCTTGTTCTGGAGCAAAATGCAAAACTTTCTTTTTAGTTGTAAAAAAATCGGTTTCATTTTGCAAATATAACCACAACAATCGGTGCCGTTCTAAAGATAATGTACTTGGCGATAAAACGTTATTACGTTGATTTCCATATCCGTAAGGTAAAAACATTTTAAAACTTCGACCATCAATTGGATCGGTAAATTTATCGCCTTTTAAAAAAAATGCCAAAATTGGTCGTGCGATGTAGCTTAACCTAATTAAGATTGGTCTTGGGATTGTGTTTAGGATTAGTTTGAATGTTGATTTCAATGATTATGATATTTGACACAGATTTCACAGATTTTCACAAATTAAAAATTTATATATTTTAATTTCACAAAATGAAATGTTTATTAAACTTTTTTATAAAATTACTCTTCTGTATTTTAGACTATCGTCTCCAAAATTAATAACCAGTCCAATTTTATTTTTAGAACAAGCTAAATAATTTAATGTTTGCCCAGTATCTGAATTTGTTAATTGAGATATCGCTTTAACTTCTAAAATGACTTGACCAAAAACTACAAAATCTGCATTATAATGTTTTGACAAAAATATGTCTTTATATTCAATTTTATATTTTTTTTCTCTTTCGAATGGAATATTATTTTTTTTAAATTCATATTCTAATGCTTCCTTATAAACTATTTCACTGAAACCTTTTCCAAGAATTCTATGAACTTCCATACACAATCCAATAATTTTATAGGTTTCTTCTTTGAAATAAAACTCGTCCATAAATTTATAATGTGAAAAATTTAATCTGTGAAAATCTGTGAAATCTGTGTCTTAGACAACCAATTTCCGTCTAAACTCATCTTCTTCATTAGAAGTAATTCCTAAAGCTTCATAAACATAGTCAAAAGTCGATAAAATCTCGGGTTTTCCATTAACCAAGGCAACATTATGCTCAAAATGCGCCGACGGTTTTCCGTCGGCTGTCAAGATTGTCCAACCGTCTTTTAGGTGTTTGGTGTTTTTGGTTCCCATATTAATCATTGGTTCGATGGCAACCGTCATTCCTTCAATAAAAAGTTTTCCACGTCCACGTTTTCCGTAATTTGGCATTTCTGGATCTTCATGCATTTTAGTTCCCAAACCGTGACCAACTAATTCACGAACAACACTATAACCGTGTGATTCGCAATATTTCTGAATAGCGTTTCCAACATCTTCAACTCGATTTCCTGCTTTGAATTCGCGAATACCTACATATAATGATTCTTTTGTAATTCTCAATAATTTTTTTACTTCGGGTGCAACATCGCCAATTTCGAAACTATAGGCGTGATCGCCATAATATCCGTTTTTTAAAACGCCACAATCAACCGAAATCACATCGCCACTTTGTAATGGAATGTTGGTTGGAACACCATGAACAACTTGTGCATTTGGACTCACGCACAGAGTTGCAGGAAAACCATAAAGTCCTTTAAAACCTGGGATTCCACCGTTGTCACGAATGAATTCTTCGGCAAGTTTATCAATTTTGAGCGTTGTAACTCCAGGAACCATTTCTTTGGCAATTAATCCTAGTGTTTTAGAAACTAACAAAGCACTAATTCGCATTAATTCTATTTGTTCTCTTGTTTTTGGGATAATCATTCTATATATTCAAAATTTAAAAGTGCAAATATACAAAATGAATAGCTATTTTAAATTCAAAAAAATAAATTCAAAAATCAATTAGGATTTGCCATTACCTTAAACAATTCTGAATTCGAAATATAAAATCTATTTTCTAACACTATTTGCGATAATTGTGCAGTAACCAAATTGTTTTCTCTTGAATTTATCAAAAAAAGTGAGCTTTCGCCAAATGAAAATAATCTTTCTTCGGACAATAACATTGTTTGATTGTCTTTGACCAAATCAACAATAAAGTTTTTTTGGATTTCTAACGATTCTATTTCTATTTTTTGAGCTTTTATTTTATTTGATAATTGAATTTTTTCTAAATCTAATAAAAATTCATTTTCTTGAACTTTGAATTTTGCAAGTTTCAAATTGCCACGTTCTTTTCTTAAAAACAATGGAAAATTAAAATTTAAACCAACTTTATAATTTTCGAATTTATATTCATTAATGAATTGTGGTTGAGGTAAATAAGAATATCCGATATCGATTTTTGGCAAAAGCAAATTGGCTTTTAGTTTTCGTTCAACATTCAAAATATCGATTTTCGATTGCAAGGCATTTATTTTCGGATGATTTTCTATTGAGAAATCTTGATTCAATAAATCGTTGGTTTTTAAGGTTTCTTGAATTGTTAATTCTAATTTTTTTTCAGGAATTATTCCATCTTGAAGCTCTAGTGGAATGTTGTTTTCCAACCATAAAAAATTGGACAAATCTAGTTTTGCTTTTTTTAGTTTTAAATTCGAGTCTTCTAAACTTAATTTTCTGTTTTTAACAATAATTCCAGCTTCGACGCTATCGATTGCTGGTTTGTCGCCTTGTTTGATTAATGAAATAATTCCTTTGAATCTAATTTCGGCATTTTTGGTGTAATTTTCGTAAAGTTTAACTTCGTTGAAATTTCTTTTCCAATTAAAATAGGCCAATGATGCATCATATAAAACTAAAATTGATTGAAGTCTTTGTTCGGCTTCGCTAAGTTTTATTTGTAATTTGGCTTTTCTTAAATCTGCCATTCGTTGGTTAATTAATAATCCTTGTGCTAATGGAATATTAATTCCAAATGAAGTCAAACCTGTATTAGGAACTGTATTTTCTGGATTTAGGTAAACACCATCGTTTTGCTCAAAACCTGCTTTTAACTCGATTCCGTACCAAGTCGGGATTTTGAAACTTGAGTTTAAAACCGAATAATATTCACTGTTTTTAAATTGTTTTTTATCGAAATCTACTTCAATTTTTGGATCAAATCCACCTCGCGCTGTCATTAAATTGGCTTGCGCTTTTGATATTTCTAAATTAGCAGATCTGACTAATGGATGAAATTTTTTGACATAACCTAGATATTCGTTGAACGACAGTTCATTTGAAATTTGCTGTCCAAAAGAATTTATGCTGTTTAAAATTAATAATATAAAAAAGTTTTTCATTTTTTGATTTTGTCACTTACTTTATCAACAATAATAAAATTCAGAACGCAGAAGAAGTTGATTTAACGGTTCTACTTTTTTTCTTTTTCTTTCTCTTTTTTGGCATTTGATTTGTAATAATTGGGCGGAAAACCGTTTAAAGTTCGCCAAACTTCGAACCAAATTGGAACATTATTTAGCAACGCAATAGTTTGTGCACCAGAACCAATACTAATTTGTTTTGGCCAATTTGCTTCTTTTTTATCAGGTGCGATTAGAATTCTGAATTTGCCGTTTTCACTTATAAAATTTTCTATTGCGACAATCTCACCACCAAAAGTTCCGTAAGACATTTCGGGCCATCCTGAAAAAATGATTGTTGGCCAACCATCGAACCAAACTCTGACTTTTTCGCCACGAGAGATTAATGGTAAGTCAATTGGATCAACATAACTTTCGACTGCAATGTCATAATCTGCTGGCATTATTGTTACAATTGGTGTGCCTTCTTTGATGTTTTCGCCGATTCCAGATTGTATTGCTCGGTTAACAATTCCGGCTTGTGGCGCTTTTATGTAATACAAACCGTTGCGAATGCTGTAATTTGCATATTGGTTTTTAAGTTTATTTACTTGTGCTTCTGTATCGAATTTACTGCTTAATGCTGTGAATTGATCGCTTTTTGCTTTTGATATTTTTTCGGAATACTCGGCAGAAATTCTACCGATTTCGACTTTAGAGTTTATGAATTCGTTTTTAGATGTTAATAATTTATTTTCTTGTGTAATAATTTTAGCATCGACTTCTTGCAATTTTAAACGTTTTTCTTCGACATCTGTTATTGGTTTCAAGCCTTCTTTATTAAGTTGAACAGAACGATTGAATTGTGTATTGGCAATTTTTAATTGTGTTTTTACAGCTTGCAAATCCATACTGTCACTTTTAATTTTAAAAACTGCTTGCTTTATTTTGTTTTGTGCTTGTTGTAATTTTAAGTCTTTTTCGTTCTCGATAGCTTGCATTTGTAGTGACAATGTTGCGACTTTGGAATCATAAGAATCTGCCGAAAGTTGTTTTGCATCGACTTGATTTTTGGTGTTTTGAACCAAATTTGGGTCTAAATAATCTTCTTTTATTTCAGATATAAATAATATTGTATCGCCTTTATATACAAAATCTCCCTCTTGAACATACCATTTTTCTAATTTTCCAGAAATCACTGATTGAATAGATTGTGGTCTTTGGTTTGGTTTTAAAGTAGTTACTGCACCAGAACCAGAAATATTTTGAGTCCATGGTAAGAAAAGTATAATTACACCCAATACCGAAACTCCGAAAATTATTCGATTGAGAATTTTGTAATGTGGTCGCAATGATAAATTCTTGACTGTCGAATATTTTTCGAGTTCTTGCAAGTTAGATTTATTATTATCAGAAATATTTAGCATAAAGGCTTAGTTTGAAACACATTATAATGTCTTAATTTTTATTGGTTTTTTTATCCAAAATTATTTCTCCATTTTGCATTGTCATTATTCTGTTGCATTTTGTTTTCCAGTAAGGATTTTTTGAAGAAACAATTACTGTCCATTTATTTAGATCAGATGTTATAAAATTAATAATATCGTTTGCTACTTTTTCATCCATCGTATCAGTTGGATCTTCAAAAAATAGGATTTTTGGTTTGTGAACAATACATCTTGCAAGCAGTATTTTTTGAGCATTTGATGAAGAAAGTTGTTGTCCTTCAGGAAAAATCTTAGTATCTAATCCTTTCGGCAATGTTTTAATCAACGACGAAAGCTGCACTCCAGAAATTGCCCATTTTAAATCTTCGAAATCTATAGATTTGTCATTAAATGTTATATTTTCTTGAATTGTACCTTCAAATGGAGTTTCTCCATGAATGATAGTTCCAATTTGTGATCGATATTGTTTTATATCAATTTTTCTAAACGTGTTGTCGTTTATGAAAAATGAGCCAGATGACGGTTGCAATATTCCAGATAGAATTCGAATTAATGTTGTCTTTCCAGAACCATTTTCGCCTTCAATAATAATTTTGTCTCCTTGATTTATTTTTAAATTAATGTCTTTTAAAACATCATTTGTGTTGTCTGGAAATCTGAAATGCAGGTTTTCAGTTTCTAAAACGAAATTGGTAAAACAGCTTTCGAATTGGGTTTCAGTTTCTGGTTCGAGTTCTAAATCTGTGACTTGTCCAATTTTCTCTACCGAAGTTAATACGTCATAAAAAGTTTCTAAACCAAGAATTATTTTTTCTACAGAATTGATTACCAATAAAATAATAATTTCTGCAGCAACGAATTGACCAATATTCATTTGCTGATTAAGCACCAAAAAACCACCAATAGACAATAAGCTTGCGGTTATTATTATTTTAAAAATGATCAATTGCGAGAATTGTCTTTTTATAATGCTGAAATGTTTTTCACGATAAATCAAATAATCCGTGACCAATTTGTTATTTTTTTGCAAAGCGTAATGAAAATTCAATTCGTTACGGAAACTGTAATTATTCCTTGCCAATTCTTGCAACCAACTCGCCACTTTGTACTTGTGTTTTGATTCTTTTAGACTGGTTTCTAATCCTGAATTAAACGAAAACTTGAAAATAAAATACAATAATGCAAATAACATTAATCCAAAAACTATAAAAAATGGATGATAAAGGGACAACAAAATTATTCCGAATGCAATTTGTAATAATGCTGCAGAAAAATCAATTAATAATTTTGAAGTTCCTTTTTGAATTGCAATTGTATCAAAAAAACGATTGGCTAATTCTGGCTGATAAATATTGTACAAAGCGTCGAATTTGATTTTTGGCATTCTTGAAGAAAATTCAAACGAAGAACGAACAAATATTTTCTGTTGCAAATTTTCGGTAATTCTTAATTGCATTAAAGACAATATTCCGATAAGTGCTACACCAATAACGACTAAAAATATTAACACAATCCAAGATGCACTTACTCGACCAGATTGTATAAAATTTACAATTGCTTGAATCCCGAGAGGCAACGACAAACTTATTAATCCTGAAAAAATCGCGTAAAAAACAATCTGAGATACATCTTTTTTATCGAGTGCTAACAAGTTATAAAATCTTTTTAATGGAGTCATTACTTTGTTGTATGTTATAGTTGTGAGTAGTAGGTTTTGCCAATACAGTTGCTTTAAATTTAATTATAAAGATAAACTATTTTTTTTCTAAAATTCTTTCAATCATATCAATATAAAATTTATTTGGAGCAATTTTATCATTGCAATCTGTAATTGTTTTAAGATGTTCGCCTAAGAAAATTTGATGTAAATTGCCTTGTACTATAGACGAAATCAAGCTTTTGGCGTATTTGTAATCTGGATTTACTTCTTTTACAATTTCTACAATTCTATTGATTACACTTTTGTAAATCAAAAAATAGCCTTCTTTGTTTTCTTGATCAACTTCTTTAGTATGAATTGTTTTTGTAAATTCAAGAATAACAATTTTATTTAAAATTGCCTCATTAATATGTTCTGTGGTTAAATCATCTTCTATTTTTTGGGTTACAATTGTTATTGCTTTTTTTAGTTTTTCTGATGGATTCTCAATGTTTGATGTGGCAAAAACCAATCTATATTCTATCCAAGCCCAATACCAAGAGCTTAAATAAATAAGCAATTTGTGTTTGTTTTCGAAATACCTGTAAATTGAACTTTCGTTAGAACCAATCAATTCGCCTAATTTTTTGAATGTAAAGTTGTCAAAACCAATTTCGTCAATTAATAAAATGCTAAATTGAATGATTTTTTTGCCTAAAGTTGATGTTTCTGGATCTTTGACATATATTTTTTTGTTTACCTGAATTTTTATATTTGATAATAAATTTTGCATGTTTTTTTGTTTAATCGTTAGTTGATGGTTCAAAATCTGAAGGTTCCTTATGTAAATTAAAATTATACAAAAAAGTAATATTCAAAAAATCTCGACCAATTTCATCATTTATTTTATAATCAAATTGATGTATGTATCCAGTCTGAATTGCTGTGTTTTTATTAAATTCATATCCAAAACCAATGAGTAATCTGTTTCTTTCAAAAAAAGGTTCTCTGTTTGTAAAAAATAATTCATTCCAAATATTTAAATAGAGTGTTTTTTCTTTTAATTCTGGATTATTTATAGGGATTATTGCTCCTAATCGGTATCGAAAACGGTTTTTAAATCCATTATTTGTAAATCTTTGTTCTGCTCTATATCTGTGTTCAAAATTTATAATTCCTGTTTTTTGCTTCATGTTAATTTGCGCCCAAGTTCGAATTTCTTTATTCTGAATTGGGTTTTTAAAATCTCCACCTTCATTATATGTATTATAAGAACCAAATCCAGAAGTTGCCGAAAATTGTTTATCGATTTTATAACTTCCTCCAGTTTTTACTTCATAATAATGAAACTCATCATAAAAAGAAAGGCTTCTTAATTGGGTTTCTGCAAAAACATTCCATTTTTTGTTTATTTTTAAATTGACATTTATTATGTTCCACGAACCCAATTTAGGTTGACTAAAAACGATGTTACTTATAAAAAATATTAGTATTAATTTTAAACTTTTTTTAATCATAATTTTTTTAAAAATGAATTTTAAATCCAAAATTCAAATTGACATCTTGAATAATAATAATTGGTTGTATTTGATTGTCATTTAAATCTAAATATTGCAAATGATCTAAACCTTTAAGCTGTTTTGGAACATTTTTTAGTTTATTATGGTTCAAATAAAGTTGTTCTAAACTTTTTATTTTATTGAAATTATTTGGCAAATTGCTAATATTGTCGTTTTCTAAATGCAGCGTTTTTAAACTTGGCAATTTGCTCAGAATAGCAATATTTTTTTCAATTTTCATGTTTTTTTCATCATTCAAAAACAAATCATTTAAGTTTGAAAGTTTTACAAAATCTTTTGGTAGCATTTCGAAATCGTTTCCACTTAAATCCAATGTTTTTAGATTTTTTAGCAAACTTATTTCGTTAGGAATGATTATTAAATGGTCGTTGCTCAAATTCAAATATTCAAGATTAATGAATTTTGCCCAAACATTTGGATTTACATTTAAGTTTTGGTTGCTTAAATTCAATCTAAAAACCTTTTCAGGATCTTTTAACGCTTCGTCGATATTTGTAAATTCTTTTTGAGTTTGAGCAATTATAAATTGAAAGAAAAACAAACTCGTAATGATAATAAATTGGTTCAGCTTTTTCATAATATAAGTATTTATTTGCAAATATAATTCTTTTTATTTCTAAATTAACAGTTTTACTATTAATAACAATTATTTAACTTTTATAAACCTAAGAAAACTCATTCTACCCGAGTCTTTTAGGTTTGTAAAAATCCAAATTAAATGAATTATAAATGTTTTTTAAAATTATAACAAAGATTTTCCAGTCATAACCGCTGGTTTTTCGATTTGCATTAATTCAAGAATTGTTGGCGCAATATCGCCTAAAACGCCATCATGAATTTTTATTTGCTTTTTATCGACAATAATAATTGGCACTGGATTGGTTGTGTGCGCCGTATTTGGACTTCCATCAGGATTTATCATTGTTTCGCAATTGCCATGATCGGCAATAATAATTGTAGTATAGTTGCTTACTAATGCTGCTGTTATTACTTTTTCGACACATTTATCGACTGCTTCGCAGGCTTGAATTGCTGCTTGCATGATTCCAGTGTGACCAACCATATCGCCATTGGCAAAATTGAGACAAACAAAATCGACTTTGCCTTTTTCGAGTTCTGGAATCAAGGCTTCGGTCAATTCAAATGCTGACATTTCGGGTTGCAAGTCATAGGTTGCAACTTTTGGAGAATTTTTTAATATTCTTGTTTCTCCTCCAAATGGCAATTCTCGACCACCAGAAAAGAAGAAAGTAACGTGCGGATATTTTTCGGTTTCGGCAATTCTGATTTGTTTCTTACCTGCTTTTTCAAGTACTTCGCCTAATGTTTCGGTAATATTATCTTTATTGTAAACGACTTTTACGTTTTGGTAGGTTTCGTCATAATTGGTTAATGTTACATAATACAAATTCAGTTTGTGCATATTTTGTTCGTGAAAATCTTTTTGTGACAAAGCTTCAGTTAATTCTCGACCACGATCAGTTCTAAAATTAAAGAAAATAACCACATCGTTTTCTTGAATTGTGGCTAATGGTATGTCATTTTCATCGATTGCTATCAATGGTTCAATAAATTCGTCAGTAATGTTTTTTTGATAACTTAATTCAATATCATCAATTAAATTTTTTGAATGTTTACCAGTTCCGTTGACTAATAAATCGTAAGCCAATTTAACTCGTTCCCAGCGTTTGTCACGATCCATTGCGTAATAACGACCAATAATTGATGCGATTTTTACTTTGGTATTGCTAATGTATTTTTGTAAATCTTGTATGTATTTTAAACCCGATTTTGGGTCAACATCACGGCCGTCAGTAAATGCGTGAATGAAAACTTTTTCGAGTCCAAATGCTTCTGTTGCATCTATCAAACTTCTTAAATGACTGGTGTGTGAATGAACGCCTCCATCAGAAAGAAGTCCTAATAAATGTACATTTACGTTTTTTTCTTTGGCATATTGAAAAGCTTCGATTAGTACTTTTTCTTGCCCTAAAGTTTTATGTTCTACTGCCAAATTGATTTTGGCTAAATCTTGATAAACGATTCTTCCAGCTCCAAGATTCATGTGTCCGACTTCGGAATTACCCATTTGTCCTTCGGGTAAACCAACATTTAAACCATCAGTTCGCAATTGCGCATTAGGATATTTTTTGTACAACGAATTGATAAAAGGAATATTGGCATTATCGATTGCTGATACTTTTGAATCGGGCGATTTGCCCCAACCATCAAGAATCATTAGGATTACTTTTTTCATTGTGATTTTTTTAAAAAACTTTTATGCTTATTTTTGAAACATATTAGTCATATAAGTTAATATATGGATTATATGTTTCGAAAACAAAAGTAGTTAATAAGAAATAAATTTTTCAGGATTTGGATGGTTTTTTAGCCTTGATAGTCGAGGAAAGCATTTTGAGAAAATAGCTGTTTTTTCTTGAATTAGAAAAGCGACCAATGGAAGCTCTTTCTAATTCTTAGAAAAAAAGCTATTGCGATAAAATCTTGGAACAAATAGCAAGATTAGCTTCTAAAAAAATTAAAGCCAGTTTTTGGCTTGGTTGTAATCGATAAAATAACGCAAACTTATTGAAAAAGAGTTGATTATTTCTTGATTATTAAGGAGATTTTTAATATTTAAACTTCCGTTTTTTCTTATTTGACTTAAATTTCTTTGATCTATTTCGGCATTGTTTCTATATAGAATTGATAACTGGCTTCCAGGTGCAAACCACCAAACATAGCTTAAGTCGAAATTCCAAGTGCTGTAATCTCTATCTTTAGTTAATGGTTTCGCATAGTCGGAAAAACGTCCATCTTCGGTTAGAGTAAAATATTGAAAATTTTCTGAATAACGCCAATAGTGTCGTATTAATAAATTAAAATTCATTTGACTGTTTAGAGAATATTTGCCAGTTAATGAATTTGTAAAATCGATATTGTCGCGACGAGCAAAAATAATATCGTCTTTTATTTTGGTAGCATATCCTTTGTCATTTTTATCTTGACCATAATTAAATCGATATACTAGAGAGAATTTATCGTTAAAACGATACCGTGGCTCGAACAAAATTCCAAAACCACTGCGTGATTTCTGACTTGTAAGATTAAAATATGGATTTAAATCGAAAGCGAATTTTTTATTAAAATTGGTCGAAATAAACAGCCAACCGCCAACTTGGCTGGGCTGAATAACGAATCGACCGTCGGTTTGTGGAGAATAATAATCGTAAACATCTAAAGGACTTGGATTAATGCCCATTCCATAGAAATTATTGCCTTTGTCAGTTACATTAAAGTTGATATTGAATTGATTGGTTTGCAGTTTATTGGTTTCTTTATTGAACTCGTTGTAGCTGTTGAATCTAAAATTTAAACTATTGAATGTTTTAGTTGGATTTAGAATTCTATAACTAAAATTACTATAACCTGTGTAATAATTGGTTTGAAAATTAATTCCTAAATCGTTGATTTCGTAATCTTTGGTGTATAAATCTGAACCAAAACCAAAACGGTATTTTCCTGAAATTTTATTAAATTCTAGAAAACCACGAAAGCCTTGCCTAACATTGCCACTATTGACGTAACTATATGCAGCATTTCCTGCAAGTCCGTAAGTATTGGCTTTGGTTTTTAAATCCCAAACCAATGCGGAAACATTAGCATCTTGAAAACTGCCATTTCTTGTAACGTTAGTATTAATAAAAGAAACAGATGAATTCTTGCGAAAACGTTTGTCAAAAACTAAAATATTAAAATTTGATAAAGGCTCGATTAATTGGTTTCTTGTTGTGCCAGTTAGAGTATCTTTTAATATTGCATAGGTTTTTTCTGTAACTGCGTTAAGAAAACCAATTCCTAAACCATTTTTTGTTCGACCAGAAATTTTTGTAGCATTAATCAAACCAACACTTGAAGGATATTTTATTAATTCATCTTTTTCATCTAAACTGTTTTCATATTCATAATCTTTTAAAAATGTTTGACCAATTCTTCTAGAATAAAACAAATTTCCTTTATTGAACAAATCTGTTCCTTCGGTAAAAAAAGATCTATTTTCGTTGAATTGTTGTTCAAATGGGCCAAGATTTAGAATTTTTTGGTCGAGAGCTGTTTGCCCAAAATCGGGAATTAAAACAGCATCGAGCGTGAAGGCGTCGTTAATTCCGTATTTTATATCCATTCCTCCTTTTAATATTCCTTTGGTTTTATTTTCGGCATCGGCATTTACATAATAAGATGTATATGGTAGAAAAAATAATCTAGTTGGTGTTTTTATGTTTTCTATTCCTTCAAGAATTCCGGCTTGTTGAATGAATGTTCCTTTGGCTTTGTCGATAAAATTCCAAGTATATTTTTGTCTATTTCGGCGAATTTCACGCATAAAGTTTAAACTCCAAGTTTGTTTTTGGGCAGGCGAAAATCGTAAAGCTGCATAGGGCAATTTCATTTCGACTTGCCAACCTTTTTCGATAATTTGTGCTTTGCTTTCCCAAATTGCATCCCAAGAATAGTCTTCGCCATCGTTTTCACTGGCTTGACAATCCATTTGAGTGTTCGATGCTGTTACAAAAAATCTGAAATCTTGTTGCCCATCATTGAAACCATTAATAAAAACTCCAAAGAAATCGGCTGCACCAAAATCGTCGCGCTGCGAAAATTCTTTCATTATTTTGGTAGGATCATCATATAATGTTGCAGCAATATAAATTGCATTGTCATCATAAACAACTCTGACTTCGGTTTTACTGTTTTCTGGTTCAGGATTACCATTGTCAGGATCAAACGTTACGAAATCTTTAGAAACTTGTTCAGTTTTCCAAATCTCTTCATCGAATTTTCCGTCGATAGAAATTTTATCAGTGGTAAATTTTGTTTGAAGTGTTTTCTTTTGTGCAATTCCAATTGATGAAATTAAGAATATAAAAAAAAGAATATTTTTTTTCATCGAATGAATTTGAAAATTTTAAAATCGTACCTACTGTATAGACTAACTTTTTTTTAATTAGTTACAATTTGGAACAAAAATAATTAAAAATACTAATTTTCACTAATTTATTTTGAATAGTTTTTAATATAAAAATCAAACAAAATCTTACGATTTATCAAAATACAAAAAATAGTTACGAACATCAAAAAAACCGTTAATCGAGTAAAAACGCCATTAAACGTTAAAGTTATTAACAAAATTAACTAAAAGTTAGTTAATAACTAAAAAAAGGCGTAAAAAAATTTGGTTACATCATTTAATTGTTTTTTATTTGCAATCCCTAATCGAAGTATTAACCAAAACATTTTCAATGAATTACAGATTTTTAATTTTATTAGTATCGATATCGATGTTGTTACCTACTAACAACATAATTGCAAAAACTTCAAAAACTTCTACATTTAAAACACCATTGCCTGTATCAGTAAATGTAAATTTCCTTTTCAGTTCATTGAATTTAAAGAATTTCAACGCTCCAAAAATAGCAAGTTATACTCAAGCTTTGAATGGGTTTTTTAATTTAAAATCTAAAGGATTAATAAAAAAAGATATTTTAACAATTATCGATTTCAGTTTGCCATCGAGTGCAAAAAGACTTTGGGTTATTGATATGGAATCTAATACTGTTATTTATAATTCAGTAGTTTCTCACGGAATGAATTCTGGTGGAGATTATGCAACAAGTTTTTCGAACGCACAAAGCTCTAACAAAAGCAGTTTAGGTTTTTATGCCACTGGAGAAACTTATAATGGTAAGAATGGTTTTTCTATGAAACTTGACGGTTTAGAAGTTGGAGTAAACAGTAATGCTCGTGCTCGTGCAGTTGTCATGCATGGCGCATATTATGCCAATCCAACAATATTAAATTCTCAAAGTTATTTAGGCAGAAGTCAAGGTTGTCCTGCTTTGCCAGAAGCTTTGAGTAAAAAAGTAATCAATACTATAAAAGGAAAATCTTGTTTGTTTATTTATCACCCTTCAAGAACATCTAAATTGGCTAAAAGTTTGTTTTAATAAAAATGAAATTTAAATAAAAAGCAGCTATAAAAAAATTTATAGTTGCTTTTTTTTGTTTAAAATTTTATAAATTATAAGGTTATGTTCTAGAAAGTTGTGGGTTTTCATAATTTATATGGTAACTTGTCATTTCGACGATAGGAGAAATCACATTAGTTGCTTGGTTTATGAGATTTCTCCTATCGTCGAAATGACAAAAAGAAGTTTTATTTCAATAAAATATAGGGTTTGAAATACCAACATTATTCAAGAACAGAACCATTTATAATTGCATTTATTTAAAATAGTTAGTGTTGAAATTTTAAAATTAATTCCATTTGTATTCTTTTTTATCAAACTTTAAAACTATTAATTTTTTCGAATCTGATTTTTTTTCGACACTATCATCTTTTACTTTTCTATTTATTTTTTGTTGTTTTTTTTGATTGATTATCAAATTATAAATTTTTGTTATTAAATGTATTAATTTTTTAATTCATACTTATTAATTTCACAAAACTCTCGAAACAGTCAAACCATCGCGAATTGGTAATAAAACTGTCTCAACTCTTGGGTCGTTTTTTAGCAAAAGATTGTATTCTAAAAGTATTTTAGTGCTAACATCATTTTTTTGTAATGGTTCAACAACTTTGCCTGACCAAAGCACATTATCTGAAAGAATTATGCTTCCTTTATTCATTTTTGGTAGAATCAAATTGAAATAATTAATGTAATTTTCTTTATCCGCATCAATAAAAACCAAATCGAATCTTAAATCTAAAGTTGGAATAATACCAACAGCTTCGCCTAAATGTTGGTAAATTTGTTTTCCAAAACCCGATTTATCAAAATGTTTGCGTTGAAAATCAACTAATTCTTCTTTGATGTCAATGGTGTGAAGTTGTCCATTTTCTTGCATTCCTTCGCAAAGGCAAAGTGCAGCATAACCTGTAAAAGTTCCGATTTCTAGAATATTAATTGGTCGAATTAATTTGGATAACATACTCAAAACTCGACCTTGAAAATGTCCAGAACACATTCTTGGCAACAATGTTTTTTGGTAGGTTTCTTTATTGAGTTGTGCCAACAATTCAGGTTCGTTTTCCGAATGTTGCTCGATGTAATCTTCTAGGTCTTGTGATAGGAAGTGCATTAAAGTATGCTTTTTATTAGATTGAGAACAACTTAAAGTTCTCTCATTATAAAATGGTTATTTTAATTTAAAATTTTGCAAATCTTGAAAATTATTCCAAAAACGCATTAAAAAAATCGTATCATAATTTACTGAATAATATAAAGTAATCTGTTTTATTATTACCATTTTATATACATCTTCAAAATCTGATTTTATAAAAGTTACGTTACCCTTTTCTAACAAATCTATACAAAAATCAACTTCTTCGATAAAATTTAAAACTTCTTTTTCTGTCCAATAATTCTCTAAATATTCAATGTTTTGAAAATAATCTTCATTAGCTAAAAAAGTCCATTCAATATTCATTTTTGAAATATTTTGAATATCTTTTTCTTGTTTCTAACATAACTTTTTCGTGAGAAATTGTTTCTCCATTCAAAACTTGAATTTTCGCTTTTTCAATTGCTTCTTTTAAAAAATAATTATCTTTTTTATGATAATCAATAAAATCTGAAACAACTGCCAAAAAATGTTCGTCGCCATTTTCAATTTCCATCAAAACCTTATTTTTTAATTCTGGAAGTCCCATAATAAATCTATTTAAAACAAATTTACAAAAAATATCCAAACAATTTAAAGTATTCATTTTATCAAATATTTATTTCTATAAAAAATGGTATTTTTGCAAAATGCAAATCGACAAAAAAGACATAAGAAGTTTATCGAAAGAACAATTAAGAGATTTTTTTGAATCTAATAATGACAAGGCTTTTCGAGGTAACCAAGTTTATGAATGGCTTTGGAGTAAAGGCGCACACAGTTTTGATGATATGACAAATGTTTCGAAAACAACTCGAATAATGCTCGAAAACAACTTTGTTATCAATCACATAAAAGTCGATTTGATGCAACGCAGCGAAGATGGTACAGTTAAAAACGCTGTTCGTTTGCATGATGGTTTGGTGGTCGAATCGGTTTTGATTCCTACCGCAACTCGAACAACTGCTTGTGTTTCAAGCCAAGTTGGTTGTAGTCTCGATTGTAATTTTTGTGCAACAGCACGCTTAAAGCGAATGCGAAACCTCGAACCAGCCGAAATTTATGATCAAGTTGTGGCAATCGATAAAGAAAGCCGTTTGTATTACAACCATCCACTATCGAATATTGTGTTTATGGGAATGGGCGAACCTTTAATGAACTATAACAATGTTCTGAAAGCCATCGAAATGATAACATCGGAAGAAGGTTTAGGAATGTCGCCAAAACGAATTATCGTCTCGACATCTGGCGTTCCAAAAATGATAAAAAAATTGGCCGATGACGAAGTGAAATTTAAATTGGCGGTTTCGTTACATTCTGCAATCGACGAAATTCGGTCTCGAATTATGCCTTTCTCAAGTAATTTTCCGTTAGCCGATTTACGTGAAAGTCTAGAATATTGGTACCGAAAAACCAAATCTAAAATCTCTTACGAATATGTAGTTTGGAAAGACATTAATGACAACAAGGTCTCAATTGATGCTTTGGTCAAGTTTTGCAAATATGTGCCGTGCAAAGTCAACTTAATAGAATACAACCCAATTGATGATGGCGAGTTTCAACAAGCATCTGAAGAAAGTATAAATGCATATATTTCGGCTTTGCAAAATGCTGGAATTGTAGTAAAAGTTCGCAGAAGTCGTGGCAAAGATATTGATGCAGCTTGCGGTCAATTGGCTAATAAGGAAAGTTAATATTGTTTTTTGGTTTTGGTTTGGGTTTCAAATACCATCAATAAAAAAGAGTTCAACTCTTACAGTCGAACTCTTTTTTTAATTTACAAAAGTTGAAATTTAATCTCTACCTAAAGTTATATTAAATGAGATTCCGTTGTAAGTGAAAACTGCTAATTTATCGCAAGTACCATTTCCATAATCTAATGTTGCAGTTCTGCCATTTCTCACAAATGTTATTACACCGGCCGAGATTGCACTATTTGTAGGTAAACAAGCCATTTTAATAACAAGTGGTGTTGTAATAGTACTGGTTTGAATAGAATTGTTTGGGTAAGTAGTTGTCCAGTTTCCTGTAACTTGATAAACATTATCATTCGGAGTTGGCGTTCCAAATCCTTCAACTATATTTCGGGTTCTAGTTCCAATTCGTCTTAAAGTTCTTCCATCAGCCAAAGTCATTGTCAAATCCATATTCATAACTACTGTTGCGCCCGTCGCAGTAATTGTTTTTATGAAAGTCTTGGTTCCAACAATTCCTCTTAAATTATGAAAGAAATTATCGAATGTATAGGTCACTGTTCTAACTGTTGCATTTGGATCATAAACAAATTGAATTCTTATTTTTCCTCGTAAAACATTTCCGCTCGGACGGACACAACCAGTTCCAAAATCTATAGTTTTTTGAACAGTATCGCCTGGATTTAGAACTGTTCCAAATGCTGGAGTTCTTGTTATTGTCGGACAACCTGTTGTTACAAAAAATTCAGGATTTGCAATAGTACTTCTTTGACTTGCTTCAAACTCTTCATCTATAACTACAGTGACATCATCAGTAGCAACATCAATATTTGCATTTGCAACAGCTTCGTCTTTAGTAATTGTTGTACTGTCTTCATTTTCTTTTTTTGAACAACTAATTGTGATCAAAGAAAAAATCATTCCTAACATTAAAAATCTAGTTTTCATAAGTAAATTTATTTGAGGTTATAAATGTAAGACAAATATATATTGAAATGGTTTAATGATTTAATAAAAATTTACAAACTTTAACATTTGATTCTCAAAACAATATAAGTATCTTTGAGCATTAAATGAATGTAACCTTACAAATAAAAAAACCTATTCTTCAAGAAATGGAACTTTTCGAGAAAAAGTTCTATGATTCGATGTCGTCGCAAATTGCTTTATTAAACCGAATAACCTATTATATAGTCAATCGAAAAGGCAAACAAATGCGACCAATGTTTGTGTTTTTGACTGCCAAAATGCTATCTAACGGTATTGTAAACGAGCGAACTTATCGTGGAGCTTCTGTAATCGAATTGATTCATACAGCAACTCTGGTTCACGACGATGTAGTTGATGATAGCAATCGCAGACGAGGGTTTTTTTCAATAAATGCTTTGTGGAAAAATAAAATTGCAGTTTTGGTTGGAGATTATTTACTCTCAAAAGGTTTGCTACTTTCTATTGATAATGGTGATTTTGATTTGCTAAAAATTATTTCTGTTGCTGTAAGGGAAATGTCCGAAGGAGAATTACTTCAAATAGAGAAAGCACGCAGACTTGATATTACAGAGGATATTTATTATGAAATCATCAAGAAAAAAACAGCAACATTAATTGCGTCTTGTTGTGCACTAGGTGCAAAATCGGTGATTGACGACGAAGCACAAGTTGAGAATATGCGAAAATTTGGAGAATTAATCGGAATGGCATTCCAAATAAAAGACGATTTATTTGATTATTCTGAAGAAGCTATCGGCAAACCAACTGGAATTGATATTAAAGAACAAAAAATGACTTTGCCATTAATTCACGTTTTGAATAATTGCACTTCTAAAGAAAAATCGTGGTTAATTAATTCTATCAAAAACCATAACAAAGACAAAAATCGAGTCAAAGAAGTAATAAAATTTGTTATTTCTAATAACGGTTTGGCTTACGCCGAAAATAAAATGGAAAAATACCAACAAGAAGCACTTCAACTTCTTGAAAATTATCCTAAATCTGAATATAAAGATTCATTAATTTTGATGGTAAATTATGTAATTGAACGAAAGAAATAGTTTGAAAAATTTATATTAAAAATGGCAAAAATACTACTATTAGGATCTGGAGAATTAGGCAAAGAGTTTGCAATCTCAGCACAACGATTAGGTCAAACTATTATTGCTGTTGATAGTTATGCCAATGCACCAGCTATGCACGTTGCGCATGATTTTGAAGTTATTAATATGCTTGATGGCTCAGAATTAGACAGAATTGTTGCAAAACACCAACCCGATTTTATAGTTCCAGAGATTGAAGCCATAAGAACCGAACGTTTTTATGATTACGAAAAACAAGGAATTACTGTCGTTCCATCGGCAAAAGCAGCCAATTTTACAATGAACAGAAAAGCAATTCGAGATTTGGCATCTAAAGAATTAGGTTTAAAAACTGCGAATTATCGCTATGCAAAATCGTTTGAAGAATTGATCAAAGCGGTTTCAGAAATTGGAATTCCGTGTGTTGTCAAACCATTAATGTCGTCTTCTGGAAAAGGTCAATCGACTATAAAATCATTATCACAAATTGGTGATGCTTGGTTGTATGCCAAAGATGGTTCAAGAGGCGATTTAGTAGAAGTAATTGTTGAAGAGTTTGTAAAGTTCAATTCAGAAATTACATTATTGACTGTGGTTCAGAACAATAATTCAACTTTGTTTTGTGCGCCAATTGGTCACCGCCAAGAACGAGGAGATTATCAAGAAAGTTGGCAACCAGCCAAAATAACTGATAAAGACTTGTTCGATGCACAGGATATGGCTGAAAAAGTAACAGAGTCGCTTGGTGGAGCAGGACTTTTTGGAGTGGAATTTTTCTTGACGGATGATGGTGTTTATTTCTCTGAATTATCGCCTCGTCCACACGATACTGGAATGGTAACTTTAGCAGGAACTCAAAACTTCAATGAATTTGAATTGCATTTAAGAGCAATTTTGAGTTTGCCAATTCATGAAATTACTTTAGAAAAAATAGGCGCAAGTGCAGTTATTTTAGCATCTGAAAATTCTGAAAACCCAATTTATTCTGGCTTAGAAAAAATTGCATGTTTACCAAAAACCGATTTCAGAATTTTTGGAAAGCCAACTTCTAGACCATATCGAAGAATGGGAGTTGTTTTAGTAAATGATTCTTTGAATTCCAATGTTGAAGAAATTGTCGAAAAAGCAAAAAAAACAGTATGTTTAATTAAAGTTATTTCTTGAAAATTCCTTCTGGATAAATTATTAATTTGACAATATAAATAGGTGCATTAAAAGTTGTTTTTAATTGAATATTCCCATTTAAAATATTTCTATAGCCTAAACCAGTACCAATACCTATCCAATTATTAATTTTATAATTGACTTGCCCAGAAATTTCGTTTAAAAATAAACCAACATTTGCATCAGAAATTATTTCATCGTTGACTTCTTTTGTAAAACTAGGGTTTCCAGTACCAATTTGTTCGGTTACAAAACATTCCCAATGATTAGATTTGTACAAAATCCAGTCGTTAAAAAAGCTTACATACCAAAAATTAATTGTGTTTGTTTCTTGAACTTTGAATTTTTTATTGAAATATTCAATCGAAACTGGAGCTAATAAAAAAGAAGTTCCAATTCCGAATCTAGTTAAATTTCTATATTGAATTCCAGCTTTTGCTCCAAAAATCGTGATATCATTTTTGCGGATACTCGAAAAACGATTATCTAATTGAAAAGCAAATTTCCATTTTTTTTGACTTTCAACTTGCGAAAAAGTTAATGTTGTTATTGTTGAAAAAAATAAAAGTAAAATTAATTGTTTATTAATCATTTTGTAGGTTTATTTTTAGACTCTAGAAAGTAGGTTAGGTTTAAACCAATTTTCTAATAACTTTTGCAGGATTTCCAACTGCCAAACTATTATCAGGAATATCTTTAGTTACAACTGAACCTGCGCCAATCGTACAACCATTGCCTATTGAAACTCCGGGAAGAATTACTGAACTGCCACCAATCCAACAATCATTTCCAATAGAAACTGGTTTTGCAAATTCAGTTTTTTTCCTTTCAATAATATCCAGTGGATGCGTTGCAGTATAAATTTGACAACTTGGTCCAAAAAAAACATTATCGCCAATTATAACTTTCATCGAATCGAGCACAACACAATTGACATTGAAATAAACATTTTCGCCAGATTGAATATTATAACCATAATCACAATGAAATGGCGGTTCTATATAAATTCTTTTATTTGAATTTGGCAATAATTCTCTCAAGAGTTGTCTTGCATTACCGTTCATTAAATACTCTGTAACATTCAATTTATAGAGTAATTTTTTGGCTTTTTGTCGGTCAAGAACTAATTCTTTATCGTTGCCGAAATAGTTTTCGCCAATCAACATTTTTTCTTTTTCGGATTTCATTTTTAAAACAATTATTTTTTTTAAACATATAAGGCATATAAGTTAATTTCAATAGTAAATTTGTTAAACCTTAAAATGATCTTGTATGCATTATTTGTTTAAAGTTTTATTTCAATCAAATTGATATATTTTTATATTTTTAAATCGAAATATAGCCTTAAAATAACTTATATGCATTATCTGTTTAAAAATTTATTTCAATCAAATTGATATATCCTTATATTTTTAAATCAAATAGTAACCTTAAAATAACTTATATGACTTATATGTTTAAAGTTTTATTTCAATCAAATTGATATATTTTTGTATTTTTAAATCGAAATATAACCTTAAAATAACTTATACGACTTATCTGTTTAAAAATTTATTTCAATCAAATTGATATATCCTTATATTTTTAAATCAAATAGTAACCTTAAGATAACTTATATGACTTATATGTTTTAAAATATTTCTTACTTCTTACTTAAATTAATATTATCAAAAGTCGAAACATCAATAACTTGCTCTAAATCAATATCAAACGAAATGTTAATGCTGTCACCAACAATTGTCACAGGCAATTGATTCGAAATTTGAGACGAACCAACAAAAATATTAGGATAATCTTTAACCTTAAAATAATAAAAACTATTGCCGTTTTTGACATCATTCTGAATTCGAGTAACTACCGATTTCAATGATTTTTTAGCTGATGCACTATTCACATTTATCTTACTACCATTAGTATTATAAACATTTTTGAAAGAAGTCAAAGTTTCACGCATTGTATTACCAACGCCAACAATCGTATAGTCAGAAATGGCAACCATTGCATACATTTTGACCAATCCACCTTTGTCTTTTAGCGTCATTACATAAGTCGGAATGTTGTTTATATTATAAGGAATTGGCAACGAAGCATTATAACCTTTCTCTTGAACTTTTCCTTGAGCCGAACTTTGTGCCGCAAATTCTGTTGCGCCACCTTGCTTGTAAAAAGTTGCTTCTTTGGTTCTTGTATCTACCAAAACAAAACCAACAGCCGACTCATCTTTTCCAACAGATGTCAAGCCTGTGTACCAATACGATTTGTGATTTTGACCATAAACCAAAGTCAAACCTTCAGTGATTTTTAACTTATTTGCATTCGAAAAATTCCAATAACCATTTACATATTCGCCCCAATCGTTCAATTGATCTTCAATAAAAGCAATCGGCTGAATTCTATCTACCCAAAGCGGCGTATTTGCAATTTCATATTCTTTAATTGCTCCAGTTTGACAATCAACAACTAACACACCAGTAGCATCATTTCCTGCGAATCCTATTTTTTTAGTATATTTTGTAACAACCCAAAATGGTTTTCCAGCGTCGTCAATTTCGAAACTAAAATCGGTTAAACCAATATCGTTATGACCATTAAAATATAAATGTCGTTTGGTATCATCTTGAAAAAAAGCATTTTTTTGAAATTTAATTTTGATGTCTTCTCCTCCAACATTTTGAACCAATTTCACGTCGCGTTCGTTGGTTGCCGAAACCATAACATAACCCGCAGTTCCTTCTTGATTATTCAACCATTTAAAAAAACCTGAATGCAAAAGTGGCGCAACCCAATACAAATCGTTCTTTACTTTTTGAATACAAAACTCTCCCAATTCGACTTGCGAACCCAATGCTGGTTGCGAACCTAATATTTTTTCGCCTAGTAAATAAGCCAAACTTTCGTCGACAACACGAATCTCATCAATAGAAATCGGCGCAATATGATTCGAAATTTTATCACCAGTTTTGACTTTTCCAATCAAAGTCTGATAATCCGAAGTTCTAAGTAAAACCGAACTTGTAATCAACGGAACAGCAATCATGTAGAACAAAAGTCCGAAAATAATATAAAAAAAAATCTTGCTTGGTTTGTTATTCATTACGTAGCGATTACCAATTTTAGTAACCGAAAAAGCTGTCGTAAAAAACATTATCATAATAACAAAGACCAATAATACAAACGCCAATTGAGTAAATCCATAAGCCAATACTGGCATTGTAACATAAACCATCATAAACAATACAACAATAATACACGCAATCGAGATAATTTTTTTCATTTCAGTTATAATTTGATTTTGTTATTATACGCACATAATTAATAATTGTTACATAATTCAAATAATAATATTAATGGCGTGACCCGAAAAGGGTCTGGCTGTCATTCCAATCTTTATCTTTTCAATTGCCACGGCTTTAAAGCCGTGGCAATTGAAAAGATAAAGGATTTTCCCTTCCATCCATCACGCAAAACAATATCTTTTCACAAAAACAATATTTTTCAAAATAAAATCCTACTTTTATCAAATAAAATTATACCTAAATATTAATGAAGAAAATTCTTGCTTTCGGAGCATCTAACAGTCAAAATTCAATTAATAAAAAATTAGCAAATTACACAGCCAATCAATTCGAAAATGTCGAAATAGAGATTCTAGATCTCAACGATTTCGAAATGCCAATTTACTCTGTCGATATAGAAAAAAAATCAGGTTTGCCTCAATTGGCTCACGATTTTTATAATAAAATTACTAATGCTGATTTATTAATAATCTCATTTGCAGAATATAACGGAGCATACACATCAGCATTTAAAAATATTTTCGATTGGAGCTCAAGAGTCAATAGTCAAACATTTCAGCAAAAACCAACTTTATTAATGGCTACTGCAACTGGTCCTCGTGGCGGCGCAACAGTTTTAGAAATTGCAAAAAACAGGTTTCCGTTCCAAGGTGCAATCGTAAAAGGAACTTTCGTTTTACCAAGTTTCAACACCAATTTCCTAGAAAACGAAATTGTGAATGATGAATTGAAAACCGAATTGTTATCGATTATTCAAAAAATTGAATTTTAAAAAAACTTTGTCAAAGTTTTGAACTTTGAAAAAGTTGAACTTACAAAAACTTTAAACTTTTTAAAATGAAAGCATATATATTTCCTGGTCAAGGCGCACAATTCTCAGGAATGGGAAAAGAATTATACGAAACAACGGCAATTGCCAAAGATTTATTCGAAAAAGCCAACGAAATTTTAGGTTTTAGAATAACAGATATTATGTTCGAAGGAACTGCCGAAGAATTAAAAGAAACCAAAGTTACACAACCAGCAGTTTTCTTACATTCGGTTATTTTGGCTAAAACATTAGAAAATTTCAAACCCGAAATGGTTGCTGGACATTCGCTAGGCGAGTTTTCTGCATTAGTTGCAAATGGCGCATTATCGTTTGAAGATGGATTAAAATTGGTTTCAAAACGAGCAATTGCAATGCAAAAAGCTTGCGAAATCAAACCATCGACAATGGCGGCAGTTCTTGGTTTAGCAGATAATATTGTCGAAGAAGTTTGCGCATCAATAGACGGAATTGTTGTTGCAGCAAACTATAATTGCCCCGGTCAATTAGTAATTTCTGGAGAATTATTAGCAGTTGAAAAAGCATGTGAAGCAATGAAAGTTGCTGGAGCAAAACGAGCATTGATTTTGCCAGTTGGCGGTGCATTTCACTCACCAATGATGGAACCAGCTCGAGAAGAATTAGCCGCAGCTATAGAAGCAACAACCTTCTCTGCTCCTATTTGTCCCGTCTATCAAAACGTAACTGCAAGCGCTATTTCTTCTCCAGAAGAAATCAAAAAAAACCTTATTATTCAATTGACAGCGCCAGTAAAATGGACACAATCTGTTCAACAAATGATTAATGATGGAGCAACATTATTCACGGAAATTGGTCCAGGAAAAGTTTTGACTGGGCTGGTTAATAAAATCGATAAAGAAGCTGCGGTTGCAAATATTTAAAAAAAATAAATTTCACTACTATGAAAAAAGTAATTTTATTATCAGCATTTATATTAGTTTTTGCATCTTGCAAAGACGAAACCAAAGAAAAAGTAAAAGAAGCAACCAAAGCTGTTGCTACTGATATGAAAGTAGTATTGGATTCTGCAAAAGTTAAAGCTGCAAAAATTATTGATACAGCCAAAGTCAAAGAAAAAGCTAAAGTGATTATTGGAAAAGGCGCAGAAAAACTTGAAGAAGGTGCAAAAAAACTGAAAGAATCAGTTAAAAAATAAATTTATAGCTTTACAAAAAATCACTTCAATCCAATAATTTTTAAAATCGATTCTTTGTATTGTGGACCAATTGGAATTTCGAATTTATTTATGAAAATAATATTGGAATTTATTGAAGAAATGTGAGATTTAGAAATCAAAAAAGAACGATGAATTCTCAAAAAATTATCGTTTTCTTTAATTAAATCTTGCTCGATTTTCGAAAAAGTAATTAATGATTTTAAAAAAATTCCATTTGATAAAACAATTTTAGTGTAATTTTTCATAGCCTCGCAATACAAAATTTCATCAAGTTTTATAGAATGATTTTTACCGTCGGCTTTGATAAATATTTTTTTATTTTCAGGTTTATCGTCTTGAATGTCTGGTGAAATAAAATTGGTTTTCAACTTTTCAATTGCTTTAAAAACCGCAGTTGTAAATCGCTCGAACGAAAATGGTTTCAATAAATAATCAATTGCATTGACGTCGTAACTTTCGACTGCATATTCAGAATAAGCAGTTGTAAAAATTATCGAAATATTATTTTTAATAATTTTAGCCATCGATAAGCCATTCAGATTTGGCATATTTATGTCAAGAAAAAAAATCTGAATTTCTTTGTTTTTTGCTAATATATCTAAAGCTTCGATTCCGTTTTTACATTCGCCCGCATTTTCTAAAAAAACTATTTGGTCAATGTAATTTTTGATTATTTTTCTAGCAATTGGCTCATCATCAACAATTAGACATTTTATTTTTTGGCTGTTTTCCATTAAATTAAGTTTAGATTTAATTCAACTTTATAAAAATTTTCGCTTTTTTTAATTTTCAAAGAATGATTTTCGTTTGGATAAATAACTTCTAATCTTTTTTTGACATTTTCTAAACCAATTCCATTATTAGAAACCAAATTGTTTTCGGCTTGAGAATTAAAATTGTTTTGTATTCGAAATGTCATTATTCCATCATTTGAAACATTAATAAAAATTTCAATAATTAATGATTCATTCTGAATGTTTTTTGAATGTTTAAAAGCATTTTCTAAAAAAGTAATTAATAATAATGGTGCTATTTGAAACTTTTCAAAATTCGAATTATCAATATTAAAATTAAGTTTTAAATTTTTGTAACTATTCAGCTATATTAAAAAAAACATAGTTATTAACAACTCTTGATTGTGATTTAGAAAAAACCTAGGTTTTATGAACAATTGTTGA